>JANNON010000704.1:0-5393 GCA_031399105.1 Blastocatellia bacterium
CGTCAGCCATTTCGTCCTCCGATAAGATTGATGATTAAGAAGTTCCGATGGTAGGACAGACATTCTTGTCTGTCTATCCGCGCAACATGAGGTCAGTACCGAAACGCAGTAGCGTCGGGTCGACGTGGGTACAGACAACAAGTGGTGATTAATCGTAGACCCGACGCTACCGCATTTCGGTACTGACCTCATCCACCCAGTAACTACAACTCGTCAAACTCGCCGGCACGGATTGCGCTTACCAGTCTTTCGATATCGGCCGACATCGATCGATCGCTCTGCAAAGGCTGCACATGCGAACGAACTATGTCGTAAGCATCCTTAACGCCTTTGCCTGGAAGCAACGGCAAACGATGCTCTAATCCTTCCGCCGCAGTCATCAACTCGATTGCTGAGATCATGTTTGCATTGGCCACGATCGATCTCAATTTTGTCGCGGCTGTCATGCCCATCGATACGTGATCCTCTTTGCCGCCGTCGGTAGGAATGTTGTCCACGCTTGCCGGATGAGAAAAAACTTTCGCTTCCGTCAACAACGCCGCCGCCGTGACCTGCATCATCATAAATCCCGATGAGATGCCCGGCGTGGTTGTAAGAAAGGGCGGTAAGTCTTCATTCAGATCGGGGTTAACCAGGCGATCAATCCGTCGCTCGCTAATGCTCATCAGGTCAGTCAAGGCAATCGCGGCGTAATCCAGACAGAGGGCGATCGGCGCGCCGTGGAAATTACCGCCCGACAAGACTTCACCCGTATCGGTGAAGACAAGCGGATTGTCGGTCGCACTACCTGTCTCGATCTCCAGAACTTCCCTTGCATGATCGAGAGCACCGCGGATCGCGCCATGCACCTGCGGCATGCAACGCAGGCTGTAAGCGTCCTGCACGCGTGGATCATTCTCGAGATGTGAACTTCTAATCTCGCTGTCGCGCAAAAGTTCTCGGAGATGCTCGGCCGCTTTGATCTGGCCGAGGTGTGGCCTTGCGTGATGAATTCGTTCATCGAAAGCCACCGGCGTTCCCCGCAGTGCTTCGAGGGTCATGGCCCCGGCCACATCGGCGAGAACTGCGAGTCGTTGGGCTTCATAAAGAGCGAGGCCGCCGACTGCACCCATCGCCTGTGTGCCGTTTAAAAGAGCCAATCCTTCCTTAACCTCTAACTGTACTGGCTCGAGACCCGCGCGCCGCAACGCTTCAGCACTCGCGAGTCGCTCTCCCCGGTAAAACGCTTCGCCTTCGCCAATCACCGTGGAAGCCAGGTGCGCGAGCGGCGCGAGATCTCCGCTGGCGCCGACCGAACCCTTCTCAGGAATTACCGGAGTGACTCCACGTTCAAGCAGGAGAATTAACGTGTCAATAATGAGCGGACGCGCACCGCTGAAGCCACGGGCCAGTACATTGGCTCGCAACAAGAGCATCGCGCGACTTTCCTCTTCTGACAGCGGAGCACCAAGACCGCAGGCATGGCTGCGCACCAGATTCAGTTGCAACTCGCCCAACTGCGCCTGCTCGATTCGCACGTCCGACAGTTTTCCGAAGCCGGTGTTTACGCCGTAGACCGTGCGTTCGGCGGCCACGATCTCTTCAACGACGCGCCGCGCCTCGTTAGCGCGCAGGCGGGCGTCAGACGCGAGTGTGACGTGCTCTCGACCACTGGCTACATCGGCAATTTGTTTGAGACTTAAGCTTTGACCGTTTAACTCGAGCATATGAACTTAGACTGGTTTCGAAAACAGCCTTGGGCGGATCAGTAGCTCAGACTTAGTTAGTCTGTCTAACTTACAAATCAAGAAAAGACACCCTCTGTTAAATAAAGTCGAACGTTAGCCTCGGGTCACCGTCTCTTCTCTTGCCGCGCTGTCGGGTGATTCTGAGATGTCGATGTTACGCCGATCCCGATCTGGACTCTCAGTGAGGTCGACCTTTCTAAACTCGCCTGTCGCAGTGCTGCGGACCCGCTGCCGTGCGCGCTTGGCCCGCACTGTCGTGCGCCGTGTAGCAACGGTCGCCGCGCGTGTGGTCCAGTTAGTCATTCGTCGCAGCGGCCGCAGTGAAAACTGATGCTGCGGCAGGACCTCTCCAGTCGCTTCTCGCAAACGCACCGTGCCGATGGCAAACACGAGGATAGCGGTATTGAAGAGCACGCCTATCACGAAAACCGCCCAGCCCGGAACTACGCCAACCATGGCTCGTTCGATGAAAACGTTGAAGTCGCGCGCCGGCAGCGGATGCAGATAGACTTTCAAATTCCAACTCAACGCGAGCAAAGCAAAAATCCAGAGATAATTTCGCCGCAGTCGCCTGCCGACAGCTTCCCATTCAGTGATGGTGAAATGAGGAGTGATCAAATCTGCGGCCAGATGTTCGGCCCAGGCTTCATCGGGAGGAACTCCTTCGGGAGCGAGTAGCTGCGCAAAGTAGCCGGTTTCGATCACGCGCACACGGCTGGACCAGATCTCGTAATAGCGATAACGACGCGCTTCCATCAACAGAAAGATCGCGACCAAAATCGAGTTGATAGGAATTACAAAATGCGGATTGCTCGGAGAACTAAAGACAAATGAAAGTGTGGCGCCGGCAGTCAACACGGCCCAGTTGGTGGTTGTGTCCAGGCGATTGCGCCAGGTGTTAGAGCGCTGCACTTCGCCGCGATAGAAGTGAATCATCGCGGTATTGAATTCTCCAGCACCGATTCGTCGCATTAGCGCCGTCGGACTCTGCAACTTTTCAGCGATTGGAGTTTCAGGCAGGGGTGTGGAACGTAGACGACCGGTCACCCGTTCGGCTGACAACGGCCCACTGCCTCTTTGATGTGTTTCGGTGGTCATTCACCAGACTCGCTAGCAGAGCGCCGGGGGGTAGAGCGGAGCGTCCCGACTCAGGAGCGCAATGATAACACGCTGCTAACATTCATCGAAGAAAGATTGGCCGAGGGTTGTGATGCAGTTGCTCGTTCGCGATTCGATCGGGTGTCATGAGGTCAGTATCGCCGCGGTAGGGTCTGTGCGAAGACTCAAGGTCAAAGGAGACAAATCAAGATTCGTAGTCTCACTGTCAGGAAGGTGGACCCTGTCCCCGCTTCAACTTGCCTTAGTTTCAAGGCCAGTTGGCAGATTCAGGATTAATCACGCGGAAACTGATTACGAATTACTTCTACCGATCTTCATTGCGCCCAAAGTCCGCGGGGACAGGGTCCACCTTCCTGACAGTGAGACTGCCCATCTGGTCTTCCTAATATCAACGAGTTAGCTCCTCGTTCTAATTCCAAACAAAATTAACTAATCAACTTAGGTAACGGCAAAGGACATTCCTTGCCTGCCGGAACTCGGATTCTGTTTCGAATTGAGCAAAGCAGGCGGTTTTTCGCCTCCTTGACAGCATTTGATCACGCCTCCTATAGTTGGCCAATCCCGCTGTTTGCTGAAATGACTGCTATGACGAATGCTGACGCGGACAGTGATCGCGATGAGCACTGGATGCGAGAAGCGATCAGCGCTGCGCGTTTAGCGCAGGCCGCTGGTGAAGTGCCGGTGGGTGTGTGTATCGTGAGCGGTGACTGTGTGCTGGCAGTTGCTGGTAACCGAACCCGAGCGGATCGCGATCCGACGGCCCATGCGGAGGTGGTAGCGCTGCGACAGGCCGCTCATAAGGTTGATAATTTTCGTCTACCCGATGCAGTGGTTTACTCGACTATTGAACCATGCGTGATGTGCGCGGGCGCACTGATTCAAGCGCGGGTGAGAAGATTGGTTTACGGCGCGCTCGATGAACGAGCAGGTGCGGTTGATTCACACTTTCAGATCTGTGACACAGATTTCTTGAACCATCGCATTGACGTTACGTCTGGCGTGTTGGAAACAGAATGCCGCGAGTTGATGCAACAGTTCTTTAAAAGCAGAAGGCAAAAGAATAAGGATGAAGGCGGAAGGATGAAAGCAAAGCGCCGGAGCTAGAGCGTTACTGGAATCGATGGAGATGCGGTGGCTCGCTTTCATCCTTCATCCTTCCGCCTTATTCCTTATTCCCGGAGAGGTCGCATAGTGGATTAGTGCACCGGTCTCGAAAACCGGAGAGGCTTAACGGCCTCCGTGGGTTCGAATCCCACCCTCTCCGCCAGTACAAATAGGGATGAAGGATGAAGGCGGAAGGATGAAAGCACGGCGCCGCCGGAGGTACCGAAATATTTGACGACGATGGTGAGAACAGAGCCGGGTGAAGAATGAGTTTCATCCTTCCGCCTTCATCCTTAACCTTGGAGAGGTGCAAGAGTGGTTGAATTGGCAGCACTGGAAATGCTGTGAACGGGAAACCGTTCCGTGGGTTCGAATCCCACCCTCTCCGCCAGTACAAAACAGAGGACAAGGGATGAATGCGGACGGCTCTGCAGCAGCATTCCTTGCGGTAAGCCTATGACTTACCGAGACGACCAGAGCCGAAAGGCTGTGCCTGTCATACTTTGAGCGTTCAAGTATTCAGGGCGTAGCCGACTCCTTCCCTTGCCCCGGTAAGCAGGCTACCGCAACGAAATCGGCAAAGCCGCGGCGAACCTAACCTGGAGTTGCCTTATTCCCTCTCATATCCCCCTCCATGCCCCAACCCACGTTTGATTTTCAAAGGAGCACTTGATGAATGACGAAAAGCTGGCCCAGGAAGAGGCGCGGCGCTCGGTACAACATCAGTCGGTAAAGGCGCAGGTTGAAGGCGAGGTCAACGCTGAAATAGCTGAGCGAGCGAATGTCGCTCAAGCGGCCGGCGAAACCAGAAAGATTGATGAAGTCGCTGGTCAGTTCCGCGCCAAAGCAGTTGACGAGGTAATCGATACCGAACAAGAAGTGGGCCGCGCACGCAGTCTGGCACGGGTCTCCCAAATCATCGACTACTTCTTCTATCTCCTTTACGCATTGTTGGGAATGAGATTCTTGTTGGCGCTGCTGGCCGCACGAAGCACGGCCGGATTCGTACAATTTATCGTGACAGTGACGAATCCGTTTTACGCGCCATTTCGAGGTATTGTCGCAAGCCCGCGGACGGATGAGGGTCACACGCTGTTACTGCCGATAGTAATCGCGTTAATCGCATATGTGATCCTGCACTTGGCCATCAACGGACTGCTGCGCATGCTCGCTCATCGCAAGACGGCGATCTAAGAAGATGCCGGAGAACGATCCAGGTGACCAGTCAGGCCCGCTCTTCACTGGGAGCGCGGACGGCCTCGTCCGCAAGAGCCTCGACCCCGATCAACTGCACGCCGATCTCTCAGTTCCCGGTGTGCACGCGCCGTAATGCTCATGCTCGAAAAGGACCCCGCCAATCGCTTTCCCGCCGCCTCGGCACTGGTGGCCGCGCTGGACAGCGGTGACGTCCCGCAGCTCCCCGTTCGCGTGGAGGCCGACGCT
>JANNON010000774.1:0-3672 GCA_031399105.1 Blastocatellia bacterium
GCGCACTCCAAAGCTCCGCATTCCCCACCAAATGCTTCGCTTAAACAACCCCCCAATCAGTGACAGCTTGTCGGTGCTGCCCACACCTTCACGGTGTGGTAACTGACGTTAACTCACCCACTCTACTGCTTGATCCTCATATCTTCTGACGTTGGATCTGGTTCCATTCATATCTGCGCAAGCGTCGGCCAGCTTCAACGTTCTTTGTCTGGAAGGATATTAGAACGGAGGCCACCGATGAACTCACTAAAGGTCGTAATCATTCTGGTACTTACATTTTCATTGCTCGGCTGCGGAAGCGTCAGCAATGAGCTCGCGGCGAGTAGGTCCACAATGGCCGAACCGGAATCTGCAGCAAAAGTCGGAATACCGAACGAGACGATACTGCAAAAGGCATCACTGAAGGACGCGGATCATTCACAGTCGATTGCTGAAGCAATGGACCGCAAGATCATAAGCAGCGCCCAACTCACCCTGGAAGTGCCCACGCCGCTCGAGACACAACAGAAAGTCTCGACCATTGCCGTTGCGCTCGGCGGCTTCGTCGTGACCTCTGAGTTGAAACAATCCGAAACCCGTAGTGCTGATCCGGCAAAACAGGAATTGTCAGTAATGCTCGTGGTCCGCGTGCCAGCAGCTCAGTTCGACTCCGCGATAAATCAGATTCTGAATACGGGCGGACGCATCATTGATAAGAAGGTGACGGGCCAGGACGTGACTGAAGAGTTCATCGATCTTGAAGCTCGTGCAAAAACTCTGAAGGCACTCGAACAGCAATTTCTCGAGATCATGAAGCAGGCAACAAAAGTTGCAGACGCCATGGAGGTGCAGCGACAGATCGCGGAAGTTCGTACCGAGATCGAGAAACTCGAGGGCCGCAAAAGGTTCCTCGTTAACCGCGCCAGTCTTTCCACCATCTCCATCACACTGCGAACTCCCACTACAATTGTCGTAAACAGTTCCGGCTTTGGTCGGAGTGTCCGCGAGGCCATTGCAGGCAGCGTTGAACTGGCTACTGGTATTGTGCTGGGAGTAGTTCGGCTCGTTATTCTCTTGATTCCGATCGCGATTTTCTTCGGCTTGCCGGCCTTTCTACTCGCCCGCTATTTTCTACGCCGCTCAAAGCGACTACATCTGGCAAGTGAGTTAGAATCTCCAGACTAATGAGACCAATAACCAAAGCAATCACTCTGTCACTGCTGATCGTCGCTTCGTTTAGTTCGTGTTCACGAACGACAACCAGCAACAACTCTGGGCCGGTGATCGTGGACACGAATGAGAAGCAGATCAAATCAGCTGACGTCGTCAAGGCATCGATCGCGCCGGTCGACATAAAAACCGGCGGTGCTGCTGAAGCAATTGTCCGGCTTACTATCCAGAGCGGTTATCACGTCAACGCAAACCCGCCGACGTTTCCATACTTGAAGCCAACGGAAATCGAAGTGCCGGCCAGCGAGGGAGTTTCGGTTGGCTTTATCGCGTATCCCAATCCGATTACCAGGCAATTTGAGTTTGAGAAACAACCGCTAGCAGTCTACGAAGGCGAAACCTCAGTCAAAATATTGCTGAAGGCAGACCGCACTGCAAAAAAGGGAGAACGACATCTTTCCGGCAAGTTGCGCATCCAAGCTTGCGACGACCGGGTTTGTTACGCACCGGGAACTCTGGATTTATCGATTCCCGTGCTGGTTAATTGAGGAGTTCATGAAACTGATTTGGTTGATAGTCTCTGGGGTTGCAATTGCTCTTGCTGCGGTTTTTCTGTGGCGTGGGGATTTCAACACCGCTTTCGTGATTGCTGCAATTGGACTAGTCGCCTGGTTTTTGAATTATCGCATGCAACTACAGGACGCAAGCGCGGAACGTGAGATCCAGGTGGGAGAAGAAATTGAAGATGACTCGCAAAACTAAGTTTCAAGCATTCTCGCTGGGCGTCATTTGCGCCGTCTGCCTTTTCGCCATCATGCCGGTCCAGGCTTCCGACGAAGCTGACGTACGCGGAACTGTGCAGAAGGTTTTTCAGCAACTCAAATCAAAAGACTATGGCTCTCTTTATGATTCACTGCCTTCCTCTTCACGTACGCGCATGACACGCGAGCGGTTTTCCAGTGCGCTCAAGCGAGCTCAGGACATGTATGAGTTGGACCGTATGGAGGTCGGCGCCGTGCAAGTTGCGAATGATATTGCAGTCGTTGACACAGTTCTCTATGGCAGAGTGGTGAAGCCGTTTCAAACCGAAGGAAAGATCGTGGTGCAACAGTATCTGGTGCGCGAGGACGGTAAATGGCGAGTGGCAACGGGTGATTCGGGCACCACACGGCGGTTTCTTAACAGCAATCCGGCTTTTGCGAAGAAGTTTCCAATCCGGCGGCCGCGCATTTACGTCAAGCAGAATGGGGATTGGGTGGAATTCACGCCACCGAAGCCTACCCGCTAGTTCAACTAAGCAGCAGATCCTCGAAAGATAACTGAGCGTCGTCTACGCGTTCTGTGTACTCGCCATGTCTGATCCGGTGACGAGGCACGTCCAGGGCTTCGCGAACTGCGTCAAGATGAAAACGGATGATATGCGGAGTTACTCGCACTGAGGGAATGCGTCGTTTGCGCGCCAGCCTGCGAACAGTCGCTTCGCTTACCTGCAAAACTTTAGCGAGCTGTCTGGCCGTCAGGAACTCTTCGCGCACTTCGATTTCATCGGGCATGGTTGCGGAATCTTAGCAAACTTTGGCGGGCGGGAAAGTAGCGCGACTAACTTAAAACACCTGTTACTCGTTGGCAATCCGCGGTAGGGAAAGCGCTATTCGATAGACCGCGGCGCCATCGACCGTGACGTCCTGAGTGACCGGCTCAAGTCCATTCGCTTTGGCCGTGATTCGATACTTCGCCTGCTCCGGCATAAGCCTAAAAACAAATGAACCAGTCTCGCTGGTCAGCCGGCCATCAAGTTTTTTCACTGAGCCGTCTTCGTGAATCCTTGCGATCTCGATCTTTGTACCCGGAACGCTACGGCCCTCGGCGTTGAAGACACTGCCACGGATAAATGCAATCGAGCCCTCGTCAATCGTCAGCACGAGACGATCGCCAAGCGAGCGTGTCTTTCCGGCCTTTACTTCAACACTCTCGATTGTCCCAACACTTAGTCCGGCTTTGCGGAAAGTCAGACCATAGGACCCCGGCTTTAATCTCGAGACAACAAAGTCGCCATTCTTCTGAGTAACTACTCTTGTGATTTCGCGCTCGCCCTCACGAACGACGACCGCAACGCCGCCCGGTGTCCCTGACTCAACCTTGATTTTCCCTTTGATGGCGCCGGTCGTCTTCTCCTGAGCCAAAACGGGTTGAGACACGACCGCAAACGAGAGCAGGACGAGGATTGCTATTCCGAGTTTCATCACAACTTCTCCAATATCATGGGCGAGCTTTCCAGAGTTGAATCATAGCATCGGGCCGCTAAATCGACCGAGACGTGCGACCTTGTTGATGCATCCAACGAGTTGTCGTGTTGCTTTGCAGCCGAATTTAGAGTGTTTGGCGGCTCAAACCCGAGAACGTATAATCGCTCTCAGAGTGTTTACCTGATTTTTATCCGCCCCGGCGAACCGCAATCCTCTTCGAGTAACCAGTATGATGTGTTGCCCCAGGAAAACTATCTCCGTCATTTTGGTGTTGTTG
>JANNON010000782.1:0-2386 GCA_031399105.1 Blastocatellia bacterium
TCCTTCGCCGGAGAAGTGACACAGCCACAGAGACTCACAAATACCAGATGCCGAGAACGAACACGGCGGGCGTCGTAAACCACATTCTCGGAGATACCATGGACTACCGCTGGGTAACGGTGAAGCCACTGATTTCCAATAGTCCAGCATCCGGGCAGGTCGAGACGATACCTGTCGGTAATCAGTTGTTGTCTGGCCGCGACTTCTCCGTATTCCAAGAGAGACTCGCTCAGGGATACAATCCTTCAACAGACTGGTGCCGCAATACAACAGTGGCGTTCATTCTTGAACGGCTGGCATACTCGGGCTTGGGCTAGGTTGGTTCATCAGTGGGGGCCGACAACGGTAAGGAGTTTGCTCAACATGAGCGGGTCGCCGATAAACTCGATGCCGATTTCTTATTCGCCCATCCGTACTCCTCCTGGGAGCGCGGGGCCAACAAGAATATAAATGGCCTCATCCGGCAGTTCTTCCCGAAGAAAATGCGCTTCGATTTGATCATCCGTAAAGACATCGATTTCGCTATGCACCGCCTCAACCACCGCCCCCAAAATGCCTCGGCTTCAAAACACCGTATGAGGTCTTTATGAAACAGCTACACTCTCGTCATGACGCTGTTGTACTTCAGACTTGAATCCGCCCAGTCGTTCAACTTAGAAATATCGATATACGGCAACTGCATAGCTCGGAAAACCGAGAATGTATAATTCAGCATAATTCTTGAGTTAAATATGTTTCAGCCTTTTTGCAGCACAAAATTAGATATTCGGAACAAGGCCGCAAATTGATGACGAAGGCATTGGAAGAACCGCTCACGGGTACTTACTCAAATCGGTTTGCTGAGCGTGTTGAAGGTCTACTGGTCGATCATGTGCGCATTGCGTTTCGCGAAGACGAACGAAAGCTCAAATCCACTAGCCAACTCATTGATCTGGTTCAGGCAAACGCACGGGAAGCCGAATCAAGGCTGAGACACCGAGCGATGTCGAGGCTCGAGAAGCTGCGTGCTTGCTCGGAGCGCTTGACCGCCAATTGCGAGAATCTGACTGCCGAAATCCAGAAACTCGAGGAGGATCGCAATAATGTCCGATATCTTCTCGACAGGGGAAACTCGAATCATTGGTCCGACTTGGAGGGGGGGGCGGCAAAGTCGAGTGCCGATACTGCCATGTCAGATGCCGCGCACGAAATCGCTAAGTGTGAGAGGCAGATCGAGACACTGCTAAGCAGACGCGAGCAACTTGTTCAAGATGAGCACACGTGGGCATCGAGCAAGAATACTGGTGAAGATCTTCTGTCGTCCCTGATTTCCGGGGAATCCCCAACGCCATATCAAGCAGCCCTAACCGAAGATAAGGCCAGCTTTGAGGCGGCGTTTATAAGGGCCTCGGATGAGGCATGTTTCGAACAGGCGGCGAAGGAAAAAGCACACAGGTTCGCTAGAGTAGAGTTGTCACGGCTGGAAAAAGAACTCTATGAGGCTCGTGCTCGCGCGTCCAAGTTGGACTCGGCTCGAAAACTTGATTGGCTTATCCTACGTGCAGATCCTCGGAGCCTGTTCTGGCGCAGAGTGGATGTCATACAGAGGGATTATGAGGTGCAGCAGGGTCGTGTGCGGGACTTGTGGATGGCGGTCACGGATCTTGGCAGGAAGATTGATGATCTGGGCCGACAACACGAACAGAACTTAACTTTGCTGCCCGGCGCCGTTCGCCAAAAGCTAATCGACAAAACCCTGCAGGGGGTAAAGCATGCCTCGACGCGTCTCGCTGAGATCGCGCGTATGTCTGATGAAGTTTCGGTTTCTCTGGGCGTGCAGAAATCCGATTTGACGCCGCGGAAGGCACTCTATGCCGATGAACATCAGCGGCATCTCGATGCGTACTTTGAGGACGTGCTCCGTCTAGCTGAAGGCAGTCTTGAGGACATCGGTACACGCATTTCTGCTGCAACCGATCGTCAAGTGCGCATAGAGGAGAACCGTACACGGCTACAACGAATAATTGAAAGACGGCGCGAAAAGTTGGATGCCGACCTTCTCTATCTTCAGCGTCAAGAAAGTAGCCAACTCAATCCCTTCGAGCATGAGGCACGTAGACTGCGCCTCCGACTTCGGGATCGTGCGCCGAGAGCTGGCATGGTTCATGACCCAGCCACCAACGCATTCCGGGAAAAGGAACATCTCCAGAACCCGACACAAAGAATCCGTACTTCGTTTCGGCGTAAAGGCAGTGAACCATCCGCTGTGGCCCACTTGCCGATCTTGCTGGAGCGCCGCGAACAGACCGGCTATGTGAGAAAGGACGATGAAAGGCTTGCGGCTGTCCTGGCTTCCATTCGCGGTGAAAATGAACCCGTCGAAAACGAACGACTGTCTTACATCGAC
>JANNON010000916.1:0-6655 GCA_031399105.1 Blastocatellia bacterium
CTGAAAAACTCAGGGAGCTTAGCCAATCAGAGGGAAGCACGCTTTTCATCACATTGCTGGCCTCTTTCCAGATATTACTCGCAGGGTACAGCGGCCAGGATGATATCTCAGTGGGAACACCGGTCGCGGGCCGACGCTGGGTCGAAACTGAAGACCTGATCGGGTTCTTCATCAACACCCTGGTGATGCGCACGAGATTGTCCGGCGACCCGACGATTCGGGAAGTGCTGCGGCGTGTGCGGGAAGTGACTTTGGAGGCGCAGACACACCAGGATGTGCCGTTTGAAAAACTCGTCGAAGAGCTCCAGCCGCAGCGGACTTTGAGCCACGGGCCGTTGTTCCAAACGATGTTCGTATTTCTAAATGAGGGCCAGGAGCTGGAGGCCCCCGAGGGTCTAGCCTTTTCCGGCATTGAATTGAACCACGGCACTGAGAAGAACGATTTAACACTACAGATCGTCGAGCAGCAGGACAGGTTGGTTGGTTCACTCAGCTACAGCACCGACTTATTTGATGATAGTACGATCAGGCGCATGACTGCCCACTGGCACCGAGTACTCGAGGCTATCGTCGCTAATCCGGAGCAGTTACTGCGAGATGTTGAGCTGTTGAGCACTGACGAGCGGCATCAGATGCTACGGGAGTGGAACGCAACTGGGTCTGACTTCCCTGAGAATATCTGCCTGCACGAACTGTTCGAAAGGCAGGTCGCGCAAACGCCAGAGGCCGTGGCCGTGAGTTTTGAAGGCCAACAGTTGTCATACGCTGAGCTGCATTGCCGGGCAAATCAGTTGGCCCACTATCTGCGGAAAGCAGGGGTTGGACCAGAGACGCCGGTAGCTATTTACCTCGAGCGTTCGGTGGAAATGATCATTGCTCTACTGGGCGTGCTTAAAGCCGGAGGCGCCTACGTGCCGCTCGAAACGGCGCACCCAAAAGGACGCCTGCAGTACGTGTTGGAAGACGCGCAAGCGCGTGTGATCCTGGCCCAGGCCCGAACGGCGCCGATGCTGCCCGAGCATCGCGCTCAAGTAATCTGTCTCGACTCTGACTGGCCCATCGTGGCGCAGGAAGCGGAAGAGACTCCTGTCACAAACACGACCGCTGACAACCTGGCTTATGTGATTTACACCTCCGGCTCGACCGGGGGCGCCAGAGGCGTTATGGTCCAGCACCGATCGGTCGTAAATCTGGCAACCTCACTGCGCGAGAAAGTCTATCCCGCGGATGGGTCTCCGCTTCGTGTCAGCGTTAATGCACCCTTGATGTTTGATTCGTCGGTCAAACAATTGATTCAACTGCTCTACGGCCATGAGCTGTGCGTTATTCCGGAGGAGATTCGCAGCGATGGCGACGAGCTAGTCAAGTATCTCCGACTTCATCAGATAGATGTGTTGGATTGCACGCCCTCGCAGTTGCGACTGCTACTGGCCGGCGGACTGTTCGCGAATGATTCGCCAGCTCCTCAATTGGTGCTCGCGGGCGGTGAAGCGATTGACGAAGAGACCTGGCATCTGCTCGCCTCGAGTAAGCGGACAACGTTCTTCAATGTCTATGGTCCAACCGAGTGTACGGTCGACACCACTGTGCGGCAGATAGAGCCAACCTCGACCGAGGTCTTGATCGGCTCTCCGCTCGACAACGTGCAAACATACGTGCTCGATGCGCACAGTCAGCCAGTCCCGCTTGGAGTTAGCGCCGAGCTGTTTATCGGCGGCGCTGGTGTGGCTCGCGGATATCTGACGGAGCCCGGTCTGACTGCCGAGAGATTTTTGCCGGATCCCTTCAGCGGCAAAGCTGGAGCACGCGTGTACCAATCCGGCGATCGCGTGCGTTATCGACCCGGTGGAGAAATTAGTTTCCTTGGACGATTGGATTATCAGGTAAAGATTCGTGGACACCGCATCGAGCCGGGAGAAGTTGAAGCCGCACTGCGAAAAGATTACCAGGTGCGTGAAGCGGTGGTCATCGAGAGGGAAGAGCGGCGCGGTGACAAGCGCCTGGTCGCCTACATTGTTGCCGAGCGGGAAGGGAGCCTGTCGTTGACCGCGCTGCAGCAGAGTTTAAGAGAACAACTTCCCGATTACATGATGCCGGCCGGCTGGGTCCTGCTCGACCAAATACCCTTGACCCCCAACGGTAAAGTCGATCGCGCAGCGTTGCCTGAACCGGGACGGACGCGACTGGATACGGGGCAGAGCTTCGTCGCCCCGCCGACATTAATCGAAGAAGCACTGGCCGCGATCTGGCGACAAGTGCTGGATCTGAACCAGGTTGAGCGTGACGACAATTTCTTCTGGTTGGGCGGCCACTCGCTGATGGCAACGCGAATCATTTCGCGCATCCGCGAGAGTTTCCAGGTCGAGCTGCCAGTTCGCAATCTCTTTGAGTCGCCGACATTGGCGGAATTGTCCGAGCGTATCGAGTCCGTAATGCGATCGGGTTCCAGCATGGCTCCGCCTGCAATCAAGCCGCTGCCCTACGATGACCAGATACCGTTGTCGTATGCGCAGCAGCGCTTATGGTTCTTGAATCAGTTGATGCCGGGCAGCAACGCGTACAACTTGCCGGCGGAAATGGTTATCGATGCGCAGGTAAACATCGGCGCGTTTCGACAAGCGTTAAATGAAGTGATGCGCCGCCACGAAGCACTGCGCACCACGTTTGCGCTAGTCGGGAATCAGCCGGTGCAGCGAATCCATCCGCCGGCGGCTCTCAAATTACCACTGGTTGATTTGCGTGGATTGAATCCCGACGAGCAGCAGGCCATCGCTGAGCGTTTAAGACAGGAATCCTCTCTGCGACCGTTTGATCTGGAAGCCGGTCCATTGGTGCGGGCCAAATTAGTCAGAGTAGACGAACAGGAATACCTGTTTCTGCTGAATATGCACCACATCGTCAGCGATGGTTGGTCCATGGGCGTCCTGATGCATGAAGTTGAGACTCTTTATGGTTCGTTCTCGCAAGGCTCGCCTTCGCCGTTGCCTGAGCTCGAGGTGCAGTACGCAGACTACGCGCGCTGGCAGCGCGAGTGGCTGCAAGACGAAGTCCTCAAGGATGAGGTCGCCTTCTGGAAGCGACAACTCGATGGTGCGCCAACCCTGCTGGAGCTGGAGACGGATCATCCACGCCAGTTGATGAGGACACTCCGGGGCGCCCAACACCCGGTAATCTTCTCTGAAGAAGTCTCTAAGTGGTTAAGAGAGTTTCAACGGGAGGAAGGCGCTACTATTTTCATGATGCTGATGGCCGGGTTCCATGCGCTCTTGTGGCGTTACACGGGCCAGAAGGACATCCTGGTCGGCACACCGACCGCTGGCCGCAGCCGGGTTGAGCTCGAACCGATGATCGGATTCTTCGTCAACATGATTCCGATCCGGACAAACTTCAGCAAGGTTCCCACCTTCCGAGAGCTCGTCAAGCAGGTGAGAGATGCGTCGCTGTCCGCATACACGCACCAGGAGTTGCCGTTCGACAAGCTGGTCGAGGAGTTGCAGCCCAGGCGATCGCCGGGACGAAATCCGATTTTTCAAGCAATCCTCGCGTTTCAGAATGCCGCGCCACTAGTGTCGATGGCCCAGATGAGTCTGCCGGTCGGCGCACCGGTGAGCGCAGACGTCAAGTTCGATCTGGAGGTCCATCTCCGTGACACGCCGGAAGGCCTGAGAGGCTGGTTTGTCTATAGCCCTGAATTGTTCGAACCGGCTTTCATCTCCCGCATGGTCTACCACTTCCAACAGTTGTTCGAGAAAGCCATGGTTGAACCAGACAGTGAGCTGTCGACACTGTCGCTATTGGACCAGGCAGAGTATAGCCAGGTCGTCGAGGAGTGGAACGACACGGCTGCTCCTGTGCCGGACGGTTGTATCCACCAGATCTTTGAACAGGAAGTTGAGGAACGTCCGGACAAGATCGCGCTCGAGTCTTTGCAGGAGCAAATCAGTTATCGCGAGTTGAATCGGCGGGCGAACAAGCTTGCGCGACGACTGCAACGTGAAGGGGTTGAAGCGGAGACTTTCGTCGGCGTGATGATGGAGCGTTCCCCAGAACTGATCGTTTCGCTGCTGGGGATAGGCAAGGCGGGCGGTGTTTACGTACCGATCAACCTGGGGGATCCGCCGAAACGCGTCCAGTTCATTCTGGAAGATGCAGGCGTGAAGGTGTTGCTGACGACCAGGCAAATTGCGGCGAACCTGGCGGAAAATGATTTGACGCTGGTTTACGTCGACGCAGAAGACGATCCCCAGGTGTCGGCTGAGGAGAACGTACGACCTGACGTCACACCAGACAACCTGGCCTATCTGATGTACACCTCGGGATCGACGGGGACGCCAAAAGGTGTGGGCATCACACATCGAAACGTAGTGGGATTTGTTAAGACTGCCAACTATGCCGATCTGAGTGCGGAAGAGATTTTCCTGCACCTTGCTCCGATTTCGTTCGACGCGTCGACGCTTGAGATCTGGTGCTCTCTGTTGAACGGCGCGCTGCTGGTGGTATACCCACCTGGGTTGCCCTCGCTGAGCGAGTTGGGAGAGTTGGTCACGCGAACCCAGGTGACCACGCTGTTCCTCACCACCGGGTTGTTCCACCAGTTTGTCGACACCAGCGTTAGCAACATCGGCGCCGTCAGGCAATTGCTCACTGGTGGCGACGCGTTGTCTCCCACGCTGTTGCAAAAGGGACTCGAGCAGATCGAAAACGTCTCGATCGTGAACTGCTATGGACCAACAGAATCTACTGTGATGGCGAGCTGCTATGTCGTTGAGCGGGATCGGCCATCGACTACAGTACCCATCGGACGGCCTGTCCCGAACACTCGTCTTTACGTGATCAATGCCATGCAACCGGCCGGCGTTGGCGAACGAGGTGAGCTATTCATCGGCGGCCACGGACTCGGACGCGGTTATTACAACCGGCCCGATCTCACCGCTGAGCGATTCCTCCCCGATCCCTACGGTCCTCAATCTGGCGGCCGGCTCTACCGCACGGGTGACGCGGCCCGTTACCTGAATGATGGACTCGTACAATTCCTCGGCCGCGTCGATGATCAGATCAAGATAAGCGGGTTCCGCATAGAGCCGCGCGAAATCGAAGCCGTGCTCTCGATCCATCCAGGCCTACGAGCAGCCGTGGTGGTGGCGAAAGGAGAATCTCAGGGTCAGAAGTTCCTGGTCGCGTACTTTGTGCCCAACTCTGACAATGGGCCAGGTAGCGATGACTTGCGCGCCTATTTGAAAGAGCGCCTCCCGGAGTACATGGTTCCGTCGGTGTACGTGCCGCTTGAAGCTTTGCCGTTGACCGCCCATGGCAAGGTCGATCGCGCCGCCTTGCCTGCACCGCAGGTTTCGCTCAGCCGCGCGGGCAGAGAGTACTTGGCGCCACGAAACGATTTGCAACAGCAGTTGGTCGATATCTGGGAAGAACTGTTCAAGATTCATCCGATTGGCATCGCTGATAACTTCTTCGAACTTGGCGGCCACTCGTTGCAGATGATCATGCTGGTGGCCCGCGTCGAGGAACGGCTGGGCAAGCGAGTAGCGATGGCCGAGTTGTTTGACAATCCGACGATCGAGCACCTGGCCGGGCTGATTGGTCACGGCAAGGATAATTTGTTCCAGTCGCTGATCGTGCCGCTGCATGCGGAAGGGACCCAACCAGCATTCTTTGGGCTGCACGCGAGCGTCGGGAATGACTTGAGCTACAAGGAACTGGCCAAAAATCTAAGCGACGATCAGCAATTCTTCGGATTCCAGCCTCGCGAGCCGGAGAATGGGGCGGTGGTGTATCACACCGAGGTCGAGGCGATGGCCACAGACTATGTTCAGGCGATTCGAGGATTCCAGCCGGTCGGACCGTATTGGTTGGCTGGTTGGTCCATGGGTGGAGTGATCGCTTTTGAAATGGCCAGGCAACTACAACAACAGGGACTAGAAGTTGGGATGCTGGCTCTCATCGATGCCGGCGTGCCGGAGGCCAAAGAATCGGAGTACAACTGGGCAATTCTGCTTTCGATCTTTGCCTTTGATCTGGGACTTACAGAAGAGCACCTTAAGCGGGCGCCGAACTGGACCCCTCTTCCGCAGATGGCTGAACTTCGCCAGCTATGGGTAGTAGCCCGGCGTGCGGGGGTGGTGCCATCCGAGATGACGCTCCTCGAATTCCGCAAAGTTTTTGACATCTTCAAAATCTACGCGAACACGACCCGTCGTTATCGACCCGGACAATTTCAGGGTCGAATCACATTCTTCCGTCCCGCAGACGACTTTGAGCAGGCCGTATTCAGCAAGGATCCCGGAGAGGCAACCGAGCAACCGGAGCATGTCAAACTTGATCCCTCCAGGGGCTGGGGAAGTCTGGCCACAGAAGGTGTGGATATATACCAGATCCCCGGCAATCATTTTTCGATGCTTCAGGAGCCAAATGTTCAGATTCTGGGTGCCCAACTCACGCAGTGCATTGAAGATGTGCGTGCCAGGCGCAATGGTCCAAACCAATAGACCAGAGGGATTCAACCGATGGGACATCTACTCAAACTAATACCAGTCATTGGCAAGTGGTCGAAGGGGATTCGCCACTCCCGGAAGATGATCGTCCTCGCCGTCCTCACGAGTTTCATTGCGGGTGTCGGTTACACGATGCTGATCGCGCTCAT
>JANNON010000024.1:0-1763 GCA_031399105.1 Blastocatellia bacterium
TAGCCTTTCCCCTTCAACGCCGCGATCTCAATCACAATCTCTTTCTTCCCTTTGAAGTTCCGCGTGACTTTTCCACTCGCGCGCTTCGGGGAAACGGACGGTGACGGCGAAGGACTCGCTTTCCCACGCGCATCGCGCGACATCTCCTCCAGCGCTTCCAACACCGCCGCTCGCTCTTCTTCAGTTAGATCTTCAAGGCGAACATTATTTGCCGCCAACACCGCGCGCAGGTTCTCTTCCGTGTTCGTGTCGCGATCATAGACATCGCGATAGATGTGCAGTTTGCCGTCCTCGGCAACGATCGTCTCGTAGCGCAACTCCACCGGCACCGCGTCGGCTAGTGTTACTTGCTTTGTTTCGGAGCGGTTCTTCTTGAACTGTGTGATGTCAGAGTCAGAAAGTTTTGCGCCGCCGATGCGGGCCAGCAGTTTCGCAAAGTCCAGGACGAGCGCATCTGTAAGGCCAACGCATCCGTGCGACGCAAACGCGCCGAGCTTCGCAGGCGACTTGCCGCCATGAATCAGCGAAGGCATACCGATTGGAATTTTCAAGGCGCCGAGCGGATTCAGTTTACTGCCCGCCTCGACCTTCTGGCCCACTTTCACTTTTGACGACGGCGATTCCACCCAGGGCTCGTCCGGTGGCGTCCAGGTTGGATTGAAGATGATCGTTTTTGCTTTGCGCATGCCGGTTGGTAAAGGAAACTCGGGATAGCCGATACCGATCTTGTAAGACTTCACCAGTTGGCCGTTTTCAAACACATCCATGCGATATGCCGGACTATTCACAACGACTCTTGTATCTGTTGGAACCGAGTTCGGAGTTTTCGGTAGAGTTGTGGCCGAGGTGCTTTCAGCCGGCTTACCGTCCGGATCACTTGGACCACTTTGCCAACGTTCGCGAACGAACGCCAAGAACGGCGTCGACTTCGCTTCTCCCACGATCTCCATGATTCGTGTTTGTGCGAGTTCTCGAGCGGCTTTAGTCGTGCCGCTATGATCGTCCGCACTCTCACGCAGCTTGCTTGTCTCTTCTCGAGCGGCAGCGCGCAGCTTTTCAATCTGTTCGTCGCTAAGCCCAACCTTCGCGCTAAGTTCCTTCGCAAAGGTTTCGTCGGAGGCGAAAAAAGCATCGAGCACCGGCATCGTTATCGACACAGAGCGATCTTCGTTCTGTGATTGCAATGCCGGTGATGGACTCGGCGAACCCGACGGCGACGGGTGTGATGTCGCAATGGAGTTAGTGTTTGCCGGTTGCGTCACGCAGCCAGCGAGTGTGGTGAGGACTAAGAGACAAACGGTCGCGATGATATTCCGATTCATTTTGGATTCCTTCCCGAAAGACTAGACTCGGCTGGGAGTATTCCGCACGCTGCTTTTGTCAGCAATGAGTGTTCCCACAGTGATCAGTCGTGTTTGCCTGAGGTTATCACTGTGCTTTCTTTGTCATTCGCACGGTTAACGAACGCCTTAGGGAGAAGGCTGTCCACTTCGTGAACAGAAGCAGCAGTGATCAAGGGTGAAGGTTTAACCCCAGCCCATTTGTTCCTGGGAGCGCGGACGGCCTCGTCCGCACACCGCTCTGCCTCCAATCAAGTCTAAATAGATCCTTGCACTTCGCGGCGTTCAACGTTGGCGGACGGCCTCGTCCGCACACCGCTCTGCCTCCAATCAAGTCTAAATAGATCCTTGCACTTCGCGGCGTTCAACGTTGGCGGACGGCCGAGCGGACGCGCTCACGTCTGAACTACAGTCCCGTAACCG
>JANNON010000475.1:0-9758 GCA_031399105.1 Blastocatellia bacterium
ACTCGTGCAAAGATCTTCAGTCGCTCTCGTTCCTTCGCGCTCATCCACAAGTGTCCTTCCATTTGTCCACCCTTTCGGGCAGACATCCTAGAGGACTTTTCTATTCGGTTTCGCAGAGGGCGCTTTTATCTAGTTACCACAGTGCAACCTCAATCGGCTTGTCCGAATCCTAATGCCCGGGTTAGTTTGCAGGCGCCCTGTAATTTTTCCAGGGCGCTCAACTTTCTCAGCCGAACATTTGGTCAGAATCACCAGCCATTCTGGGAATTAATGACCATCCAGCTTTTAGAGAAAGTGCGAAGAGGCATCGGGATTGACCCTTTGAACAGGAGTAGTTAATGACACGAATCAATAAGAACCAACTCTCAATCCGCTTTGGTGTTGTTACTCTGATTTTAGCGATTGCCGCTGGGTGTTTTGGCAAGACCAACAGCAACAGCAATTTCTCAAACATTGAGATCAAGAACTTTGGCCAGATGGACGAGCGGTTTTATCGCGGGGCCCAGCCTAAAAAGGTAGAAGATTACAAAGCCCTGGCCGCGCTTGGCATCAACACCGTGATTGACCTGCGCGATGACGCAACGTCGTATGCAAAACCTGCCGTTGAGGCAGCGGGCATGCGGTACGTGAATATCCCGATGGATGACAAGAGCTATCCCAAGGCCGAGCACGTCGATGCGTTTTTGAAATTCGTTAACGATTCAGAGACTGGTAAGTTCTACGTTCATTGTGCTGGCGGACGGCACCGCACGGGAGTGATGGGTGCTGTCTATCGATTCAACAAAGACGGCTGGGACTATGACCGCGTTTACGCCGAGATGAAGCAGTACGACTTTTATAGTCGCTGGGGACATGGCCCAATGAAGAAGTTTGTTCAGGATTACTGGCAGCAGGTTCAATCCAGGAATGTTGTCCACACAGTTGCAGTCGATCAGACGCACTAAGTTCGCTCTACAACTCTGCTAACGAAAAAGACCGTCTCGGTTGAGGCGGTCTTTTTTTATTAAGACTTCATACTAGATCGAGGTGGTCGGCAAAACGAGCCGATTTCCCACCTCGCGATTACTCGGCCACCGTATGTCCGACAAAGAAGGCCTGACTATCGAATCGTGATTCGCCTGGCCCGGCGACGACGCGTACATACTCGCCGCCGGCGTTGAGTTCGTGGGCTTTTGCGTTGTCACGTAAGTAAGCTGGCAACACCACGTCTTTTAGATAGCTCTTCAGTGATTCATCTTTAACCGGCGCGACCACTTCAATCCGATTTTGCAGGTTTCGCGACATCCAATCGGCGCTCCCGATATAGACTTCGTCATCGCCGCCATTCTTGAAGTGAAAGATCCGGCTGTGTTCGAGAAAACGCCCCACTATGCTTCGCACGGTTATGTTTTCCGACAACCCCGGCACACCAGGCCGCAGCATACATATGCCGCGAACAATTAAGTCGATCTCAACACCTGCATTCGAGGCTTCATAAAGTTTTTGAATGATCTGTTTGTCGGCCAGGCGGTTGAACTTTGCGACTATCCGCGCCTCGCGGCCCGCGTTGCGATGCTCAATTTCGCGGTGGATTAGTTCAGTCATTTTCTCGCGCAGATTAACTGGAGCGACCAGCAGTTTGCGATACTCAGTTTGTCGTGTGCAGCCGGTGAGATAATTAAACAGATCGGTAGCATCGGCGCCAATTTCGGGATCGGCAGTGAACAGTCCAACATCAGTGTAAGTGCAAGATGTAGTCGGGTTGTAATTGCCCGAAGCGATGTGCACGTAGCGCCTGAGTGCCGCCCCCTCTCGCCGCACCACGAGCGTGAGCTTACCGTGAGTCTTAAGTCCTATGATGCCGTAAACGACATGCACTCCGGCCTCGTCCAATTGCTGTGCCCACTCGATATTTGGTTCTTCATCAAAGCGCGCCTTGAGCTCGATTAGCGCTGTCACCTGCTTGCCCTGCTCGGTGGCGCGGATTAAGGCTGGCGGAATCGGCGAGCCCGCCCCAGTGCGATACAGACACATCTTAATGGCGACAACATTCTCATCCTCAACTGCAGCATTGATGAATTCTGTGACGGCTTCGTACGAGTCGTATGGATGGTGGACCAGGATGTCGCGATTCGAGATTGCTTCAAAGATCGACTCCTTTCCCAACCACTGCGGCGTTGCCGCCTTGAATGGTTCATCTTTCAAATCCGGACGATCAATGTGATACAACGACATGAAGTCCTGTATTGCCAGCGGCCCCACAACTTTGTAGACATCCCCCTCCGAGAGGTCTAGCGATTGACTCAAGTACTGAATCATCTCGCTGGGCATGTCCGCCGAAACTTCAAGACGCACCGGTGAACCAAACCTTCGCTTCCGAAGTTCCTGCTGAATCAAGCTGAGCAAGTCACCCGCCTCTGATTCGCGTATCTCGATGTCGGCGTCGCGCGTTACTCTAAAGCGATAGCACGGACCGGGAACCATTCCCGGAAACAGTTTGTCAACGTTGGCTTCGATCACATCCTCGAGCAGCACGAACCTGGTAGTTGAAAGTCCCACAGGAACCAGACGTTGGACCACCGACGGAACCTTAATGCGAACGAAACGTGGTTCGAACTTGCCCTTTGAAGGATCGGCTGATGAAGACTCGGGCGACGCACCAACCATCAATCCAAGATTAAGACTCGAGGGCGAAATGTAGGGAAATGGGTGACTGCGATCCACCGCCAGCGGCGTGAGCACAGGCAGGACATTTTCGGTGAAGTATTCGCCCATGTGTTTCCGCTCGTGATGGTCTAGCTGCTCGTATTTGGTGACCTCGATTCCCGTTCGCCGCAATTCCGGCAGGATTTCATTGTTCAGAGCCTCCGACTGCTGTTGAAGCAACGGTAGTAAACGCAGTCTTAGTTCATGCAATTGCTCGCTGGGGGTCATACCATCCGGAGATAGCTCAGTTACATTCCCGTCCACCTCCTCCTTGAGTCCGGACACTCGAATCATGAAGAACTCATCGAGGTTTGACGAGAAAATAGCCTGGAACTTAAGTCTCTCAAGCAATGGATTACTAGTGTTGGACGATTCAGCAAGCACTCGTGCGTGGAAGTTGAGCAAACTTAGTTCGCGATTAAAGAAGAGTCTGACCGTTCCTTCGGCGACGGAATCAAGTGTCGGCAACCGGGCGGTGTCGTACAAACGGGAACTGCGGATTTCTTCGTTTATGGCGCTGGACATTTCAGATTGCTTCCCCTTTTGACGGATCTGGTCGATTAACTCAACGACGCTGGGCGGTCGTACGAGTTTCTCTAAACACTGAATTTTCCAAATACTGCTAGGGGAGAAGCCTAAGTTGCAAAGGAATTGGCAAAGAGCGTTCCACTAGAATGAGGTGCAAACCAGACGTGTTTTGCTGGGTAGCATCGTCATCGCTGCTCTAGACCTAGACATGCTTGTACCAAATCGATGCTTTGCTTGTGTGATTTGTGGGCTTCGCACAAAGAACCGAAGGAAACGAGGATGATTTGGAACCGCACCCAACCGCAGCGCGTTAAATGACCTGTGACGGAGCGCTTCAGAATCATTTTTAGTCCAGACAAGCGCAACCAAATGACCGCTCAGAGGCATCTTTTAACTAGTTCCCGAGACATCGATCTTAGTGGAAAATTTCACTGAATGATTGTCTATTGGGAGTGGCGTTTGTTTGACACTCGAGAAAACCGTGTGGTACCCTCCGGTTGCTTTTTGGCCCTGCCAAACCCGACGTTTTCTGAGTTTCAAGCAGCTAAAAAGGGCCGAGAGAAAACCTCGCAAAACTTGTGAAGCCGCACCACCCGACCCCATTTGGTCGCTAAGTGGATTCGCACAAAACACCAGTGAAGGAGACAGAAGTTTGAACTGCCCTCGATTCATCGCCCCCGTGGCCTTGTTTGCGACCTTGGTTGTGTCGGCAACCAGCACTTTCGCGCAGATCCCAGCCGGTTCGTCAGCTCGTGCAATTCCAACTGAGGTTGAAAAGGCTAGCGGTCGTGTGTCTCAGATCATTACCAAGGCTGAAGATCACTTCCGCAAAGGAAAGCTGAATCTGGAAGACAACAAGCGCGAGGAAGCGCGGCAGGAATTCGATAGCGCGGTCGATGCGATTCTCGAATCAGGAATGGATGTCCGCGCTAGTCAGCGGCTGCAAACGTACTATCTGGAATTGGTCGAGCGCGTCTATCGCGAGGAAGTGCCATTGGCTCATAGCTCGCCCGTTCAGCCGGTAACGTCCGAACTCGTTGCACAGAATGTTCAAAAGGAACAAACTCCGCCGCAGATTGGGTTCCGCGATCAGAAGTTCGAACCTTCCGAGCTCGACAAGTTGAGCAAACTGGTCTTGACCGAGCCAGAGACGAATGTGACGGCCGCTTCAATAGAAGAGCTGGAGCTGGCCAAGCACAATGTCAATTTTGGGTTCACTACCAATCCTCTGATTCAGCAATACATCAATTATTACCAGGGTCGCGGCCGAGGGACCATGGAATCCGGACTGCGCAAATCAGGTCTGTACATGAAGATGGCGCGCCAGATTTTCATTCAGGAAGGAGTGCCTGTCGACATCACCTGGTTGGGTCAGGTGGAAAGCGCCTGGAAGCCAAAAGCGATGTCGTGGGCGGCCGCGTCGGGACTCTGGCAGTTTATTCCTGGAACGGGACGTCAATATGGGCTTCGCCAAACCGCCTGGGTTGATGAGCGAAACAGTTTTGAGCAGGCGACTCGCGCATCAGCACGCTACTTAAAAGATCTGGCGAAGCATTACAACGGTGATTGGGAACTTGCCATGGCCGCCTACAACACCGGGGCCGGCAATGTGGATCGCGCGATTTCGCGCGCGGGCACCGCCAACTTCTGGAAGATCTATCCGTACATTGCGCAAGAGACTCGCAACTATGTTCCGAACATCTTGGCAACAATTCTGATTGCCAAGAATCCTGAAAAATATGGATTCAAGGGCATCAAGCCAGAATCGCCGCTTGCCTACGATGTAGTGCAGGTTCCGAATGCGACCAGTCTGCAATTGCTTGCCGACGCCACCGATACCACTGTTGATTACATCAAGTCGCTGAACCCGCAATTGAAGCGAGAGATCACTCCGCGTGGCGAGGCCTACAACGTAAACGTGCCTGCCGGTCGCTCAAAACAGCTCGTAGCGATCTTGAAACGTGTCCCCGGTGACCGTAAAGAGAGCGCTCGTGTTATTTCGGTAGCACCCGGTGAAGATTGGCAAGGTGTAGCAAGTCGCATGGGCGTCAACGTCAGCCAGTTACAGGCCATGAACCCCGGAGTTGATCTGAAAACGACTACCAAACTGGTGGTACCAAACAGCACCCTGCGCTTGACGAAATGGACTCGTGCATCATCGACCGCGTCCGCACCGGCGGCGGCTCCTTCGTTGACCAAGGTTAAAGCTCGCAAGGGCGATACGATTCAAAAGATCGCGACGGATCGGAAGCTTGATCCAAATGAAGTGGCTCGGCTTAACGGTGTGACCGCGAATACGGAACTACGCGCCGGACAGGAAGTACGGTTGCCGGTTACGTCCGCGGCGCCATCGCGCCGGCAGTAGAAAATAGGAAACGCGTCTCCCTCACTGTTCTGACGTGTTAGAGAGTTTTGGCGAGCGCGCTTTCGAGTTATCGAATAGCGCGCTCATTTTTTGCCCTTTCCAATAATTGAATAACCGTGCTCTTCAACCTTCACCTGGGAGCGTCCTCACATGTTGTTTCGAACCCTTTCCGCAGCCGTCTATGGCATCGATGCCGATCTCGTCGATATCGAAGTTGACCTCACACCTGTGCGCGGCGAATCTGATAACCCTGCATCAGTAACAATTGTTGGACTTCCTGACGCCGCCGTTAGGGAATCACGAGAACGCATTCGTGCGGCCATCAGCAACTGCTCGTTCTTTTTCCCATTTCAGAAGGTCACGATCAATCTGGCTCCTGCCGACGTGCGGAAAGAGGGCGCAAGTTTTGATCTGCCCATTGCGCTGGGAATTCTCGGCGCCAATGGAGATCTCGCTGAAGAGGCCAATCTCATAAACGTCTTGTGCGTCGGTGAACTTTCGCTTGATGGACGAGTGCGACCAATCAAGGGCGCTCTGCCGATCGCGATTCTTGCTCGGGACGCGCTGATCCAGCACATCATTCTTCCGGACGAGAATGCGAAAGAAGCAGCCGTGGTGACTGGCGTGAACGTTTACCCGGTAGCCAGTCTTCGCAATGCCGTTGATCTGATTGCGGAGCTGCGCTCTGGAACCCCACCGCAACCATTGAAAGTAGATCCGGCTGCGATCCTGGTTCAGCCGGATCACTACAGTGTTGATTTTCGCGAAGTTCGTGGACAGCTTTCCGCGAAGCGCGCGCTGGAGGTGGCCAGTGCGGGTTCGCACAATATTCTCTTGATTGGCCCACCCGGCTCAGGCAAGACGATGCTCGCGAAGCGCTTGCCCACCATCTTGCCACCGCTTGAATTTGAAGCAGCACTCGAGCTGACGAAGATACATTCAGTCGCCGGACTAACGGGACGCACTGGCTTGGTGACAGCCCGTCCGTTTCGATCGCCGCATCACACAATCAGCGACGCTGGCTTAATAGGTGGCGGCGCTCTGCCGCGTCCAGGCGAAGTCTCTCTGGCGCATCAGGGCGTACTTTTTCTGGATGAGCTTCCTGAATTCGATCGCAGCGTGCTCGAGGTCTTGCGCCAGCCACTCGAGGATCAGAAGGTCACTATCAGCCGGGCCGCAATGTCGCTCACCTTTCCCGCCTCCTTTATGCTTGCAGCTGCAATGAATCCCTGTCCTTGTGGGTTTTGGAATGACCCGACGCGCGAATGTCGCTGCACGCCGCTACAGATTCAGCGTTACGTTGGACGCATCTCAGGCCCATTGCTTGATCGCATTGATATTCATATTGACGTGCCGGCGGTTAAGTTCCGGGAGCTTGCAGGAGATGCCGCGCCCGATACGGAAGACTCGGCAGCAATCCGCAAGCGCGTCATCAACTCGCGGAATCGGCAGCAGGAGCGACTGGCGGGAGAGAAGATATTTTCCAACTCCGCCATGACCCCGCGCATGATCCGTCGTCACTGTCGCATCGACGCTGCGAGTGAGCAGATGCTTGAACAAGCGATGACACGGCTGGGCCTGTCCGCGCGAGCCTACGATCGCATCTTGAAAGTCAGCCGCACGATCGCTGATTTGGAAGGCTCAGACGAGATCCAAGCCGCACATGTTTCGGAAGCCGTCGGCTATCGCTCACTGGATCGCACTTACTGGACGTGAGGTCAATACGACTGTTAGGTCGGCCCGCGCGTTCAGGGATGGATGGACCTCCAGCGAAGTCAAGGTTGCCGACTACGTCTTAGCTCCAAACCCAATCGATGATCCGCACAACTTTGTGCGTCAGCAGTATCTTGATTTCTCGGTCGTGAACCTGACCAGGGTGGTGTGAACTACTGGGTCAACCAGCTGACGGAATGCGGTACGAATCAGTTGTGCATGCACGAACGGCGACTGGGTGTCAGCGCGGCTTTCTTTATCGAAGCTGAATTTCAACGCACTGGGTACGTTGTCTATCGGATGCATCGAGCTGCGTTTGGAACCTTGCCGGGATTGCCCCGGCGGGCGAATCTCGCATTCAGCACGTTCATGACAGACCGCAGTCAACTAGTCGACGGCGCGGGCCTGCCGCAGAGCACGATCGACTTTTCTATCGCGTTCGTGCAGCGGCCGGCATTCCTAGCCGCCTACCCGACCAGCAACTTTACCAACGAGCAGTTTGTTAACCGTCTCTTTGACACGGCCGGTCTTGTTCCTTATTCCGCCGAACGGCAGTACAACATTGAAGCGATGGATCGCGCAGGGAAGACGCGTGCGCAGGTGTTATTGGAGGTGATCGAGATCGAGGAACTCAAGACACGAGAGTACAACCGTGCCTTTGTCCTGATGCAGTACTTTGGTTACTTGCGCCGCAATCCCGACCCGAATGGATACGAGTTCTGGGTTGGCGTCCTCCAGAACCAACCTCAAGTCACTTATCGTGCAATGGTCTGCGGATTTCTGACATCACGGAATATCAGCAGCGCTTTGGCACCACGATCACCCGCAGTAATCGGGACTGTTCGCAATAAGCGCGTGACGCTGGCGAAAGGCAAACCGGCATGAGGATGACGTAACCTACGATCGATCGGTTAGTCCGCTAAACGGCGGCTGGCATCCTTTTTAGACATGCGATATCTTTCCGGAGCCGCTTTGCCCGCCTGCGTCGGGTAAGCTCTTGGCGAGAACCGGTCCGGCATGAACTAGTCCTCCACTCTCAAAGCGTTCGAGGCTCATCTCGAAGCGAATTGACGATGACATTTCCCGTTTCACCTCGTTCTCATTCCCGAATCTTCGTGTTCGGGTATTCCGTTTTTCTGCTCGTGCTGGCTTGGATGCTCTTTTCCCCCCGCGGTTCACGTGCAGGTTTTGAAGCCCATCCACTTAATCCGACAAGGGCGAAATCGGAGAAACTCAACAGGCATTTCGAGAGACCCCTGGCCGGAATCTTCCCAGCGCCTCAGCCGATCTCGAACTCAACCAATCGTGCGACCTGGCGTTACGCAAGCGCCGACGCTGATGACGAACAGACCTTCGTTGTATATCGAGATGAAAAGGGAGAGTTTGCCTGCCGCGCAGCCACAGTCCAGGAGCGACGAAGTCTCAGCAATCGCAACGCTGGTGGGCCAACCCGAGTAATCTATTCCGGAGCTCCGCGCCGGCGCGATCTTCCATACGCAACCGACTTGTGGACATCCGATGAAACCAAAAACTTAAGGCTGCAGGTCTCGGCCGGTTTGCGAATCGTTTTACACGGAACGGCACAACTGGATCAGAACCAGACCGCGAAGAGTGCTTTCATCGTTGCCGCTAATCGGTGGGAAGCAATCGTCTCGACGCCCATCACTGTCGTTATCGATGTTGACTTTGGTTCGACCTTCTTCGGCGAACCATACCCGGACCCCGACATCCTGGGAGCTACGGGCGTTGAATCGATCACAACTTCGTTTTCTGACGCGAGGCAGCGGCTGATCAATTCTGCGTCATCGCCTGCTGAGCAGCAGCTTTACAATGCTCTGCCTACCAACGGCGTCCCAGTTGAATTCAATGGCACGACCAGCAGCGTGACGAGCGTGGCGGCTGCCGTGCCGAATGCGCGCGCCCTTGGAATAGTGCCGGACATTTCCGATCCCAACGTGCTGCCATTGGGACACGGCGACGCCGGCATCGGCTTCAATTCCGCGTTTCCATTCGACTTTAACCCCAACGATGGAATCTCCGCGGGCTTAACCGATTTTGATTCCGTCGCTTCGCACGAGATTGGGCACGCGCTTGGTTTTGTATCCGACGCTGGCGAGTCCAGTGCGACAGTGCTCGCAGTCTGGGACTTGTTTCGCTTCAGACCTTCGACCGCCAGCCTTGAGACCTTCGCAACCGCCCCGCGCATCCTGTCGCAGGGTGGCACTCAGGTTTACTTTGGCAATCAAACGAGTACGTTCGCGACAATTGAGCTTCAACTATCTACTGGTGGTCCAGATCCGGGACCTGGTGACGGCGATGGCCGGCAGTCGAGTCACTGGAAAGATGACTCTCTGCTGTCAACCCGTCCTTACATCGGTGCGCCGCCCGGAACGACCCGGCGAACGAATACGATTCGACCCTGCCCCTCAGCGACGGCGACGTTGAAGTTCCGCACGCGCGGCAGGTG
>JANNON010000051.1:0-4980 GCA_031399105.1 Blastocatellia bacterium
CCTGCGGACCCTGCTCAATCCAGACAGTTAACTCGCCGACCTGCAATGCTTCCAGCTCTTCACCTTTGCGAGTGGTGAACGAGTCGGTAACGAAATCCTGAATGGCCGTCAACATCCCGGAAACCATATCAGCGTCCTGCACCGAAGCATGCGGAGCTGATAAGTGGCGTAACAACAAACCGGTTTCCTTGTGAATCAGAAACACCTGGTCAACCCGAAACAGCAGGGTATGGACGAGAACTACTTCCGAAAAACTACGACCAGTCCTGATGGCTTCCCAGCGCCAGGCCAGGCCCTGAGCTGACATGCTGTGTGTAAGTGTTTGGTTGAAGGTTTGGGCCATTCCGCTCAAGGCGGCGGCGATCGCTCTTCGTATCGCCGGACCAATGATCGGAAAAATCGCGTCTGCTAAAGGCTGCGGGTTTTTTCGAACGGAGTATTCGAGAGCTGCGGAAACTGTCGGAGCAAGGGCACTAGTCAGAGCGCGATCCTGCCGAGTTCGCACGGCAATCGCGTCGGGAAGAACTCGACTGACTTCTTCGACTTGTCGTCGAGGGTCAAAGAGCCGTTCGTGCACTTCGGAGAGCTGCGTCTCAGCTGGCCCCAACAGCAAACTGCGGAGCTCAGCCATTGATCCATCGTCCGAAACCACCGGCGACGAATCTTCATCCGCAACGACTTGTTCGTCGGACAGCTTCATTAGTTCTGTAGCGGGCGACTGTCAGTTTTCGTTTGGAGTGTCCGACAAACTTCAGTTTGTCGTGACGTAACGACAAGCTAAACAAGCATGTCGGACATCAAACTGACCCAGCCCGAGGATCAGTTCTCGCCGGGAATCTTGAAGTCGTTATTCAGTCGCAACGCCAATTCGGTAAACATGGCCGATAGTGATGAGCGGTCGGTCTTCTGCTCGTTCAGCTCAGCCACTTCTCGACTCAGCGTGACCGAAACGTCCTCATGGCGGCGCCGAATCTCTTCATTCAGGCTCTTCGACTGGTCTAGCAACTGCTGACGCAAGTCTCGTTGGCTTTCAATAGTCTGGCCGTGAAACTGAGTGAGCGTGGCCTCGACCTTCTTGATCGCTTCACGCAGTTCGCGGGACATGCTTTCAATTGAGCCTTCACGGCTTTGCTGCTCCATTTGCAGTCGGTTGGCCAGCGCTGCGAACTCGCTCTTCACAAACGTCTCCAGCGCTTCAATGCTGCGCCGGCTGTCCTCTCGCAAGTCCATCGACTCTTTCAGGAGGCGCTCCTCGAGGCGATTGAATCTCTTGTCGTAATCGCGCATCTGGCCACCGAAAAGTATCTCCCGGATTTTGTCGACATTTCCGCTTTCGGTGTTCGAGCCACTGGCGTCATGTTCATTCTTGTTTTGAGCAGCCCCTTCGTTTGAGTCGCTCGCGGTTGGGATAGCGGGGCCTTCAGAACTCTGTTGTACTGCGCTCATAAGTCTTCCTTTTGAAATAGGAACGGTTCGATGTCAGCCTATAGAGAATGCGAGGAAGCGTCTTCGTTTGAGCAACTTCGCCACATCCGATGAACCTGTGCTACAGGCTAGCTTTGATTGGATTTCAGGTATGTATCTTCGGCTAAGTAGGGACAGATGGCAAGAGATACGAGAGAGTCAGTACCGGAGCGCGGTAGCGTCCGGTGGGTTTGGTGACCGCTACTTCTTTGTATCAGCGCGACCGACGCTACCGCGTTTTGGTACTGATTTCACTCCAGAATCATATCGCGCGGCCCTGCGGCTCTGCACAAAAAGTGCCGGCAGCGGGGCGAAGAGAAGCAATCAGAACCGTGGAGCGCAGCGACCGGGCCGATTCAGAAGAAGCACGCAAATGACTAGAGTAGTTGAGCTCTCTTTCAAAACCAGTTGAATTGTTCGCGTCGGCCCGGTCGCTGCGCTCGCGGTTCTGATTGCTTTGCGCCTTTCCACGGCTTTAAGCCGCAGATTTGCCATTAAAGTATTTAGTTTTCGTGCAAAGCCCGGCACTGCGACGACCTTACTATCCGCGAATTTCGAAACAGATTGCCCCAACTCAAACGTATTAAGACCTAATCGCCGGCCACCCTTGAAAACCCTGGAGGAACAAAATGAAAACCAAGGCCCTAGTTTTACTGATACAGCTCCTGCTGCTCGTTCCATTTTCCGCTTCGGCGCAGAGTCAAACTAAAGAAGCACTGCCGCCACTGATTCCGATGAAGGATTTCTTCCGGAATCCCGTCAAGGTTGCCTATGCACTTTCGCCGAACGGTGAGTATCTGGCGTTCATGCAACCATGGGAGAAGCGTCTCAATGTTTATGTCGAGAAGATCGGATCCGGACAGGCCACTCGCGTCACCAGCGCCAAGGAGCGCGACATCTCCGGCTACGCATGGAAGGGTGACAACCGCATCGTCTATGTGCAAGACACCGGTGGCGATGAAAATTTCCGGCTCTTCGCAGTCGGTATCGACGGCTCAAATCCTAAGGACCTGACACCGTTTGAAAAGGTTCGCGCCTCGATCATCGATCGGCTCGAACGCAACGAAAACGAAATCCTCATTGGCTTGAACAAACGCAACCCTCAGGTCCCGGATGTCTATCGCGTAAACGTCAACACCGGCGAGATGCAGATGATTGCCGAGAACCCCGGCAACTACACGGGTTGGGGCACTGACTGGGATGGACAACTCCGCATCGCCATAACCACGGACGGCGTGAACAACACGCTGATGATGCGCAAGACCGAAGCCGACAAGTTTGCTCCGGTCGTAACCACCACCTTCAGAGAAACCATCACCCCTTTAGTCTTCACCGCGGATAACAGCCAGGTCTATGTCGCGACCAACATCGGACGCGACAAGATAGCTATCGTCAAATACGACATCGAGAATAAGAAGGAGTTGGAGAAGATATTCGATCATCCCGAAGTCGACGTAACCAACCTTCTCAGCTCTCGCAAGCGGCGCGTGATCACGGGGGTCTCTTACAACACAGACAAGACGAACTACCACTTTATCGACAAGCAGCGAGGCGATCTGCAGAAAGATCTCGAGCGTCGAGTTCCAGGTTATGAAGTGCGTCTCGCCGGTTGCAATCGTGAGGAAGATAAGTGCCTGGTGCGCACGTTCACGGATCGGTCACTCGGCGCCTATTACTTCTATGATCTGAAGTCCAAAGACTTTCGCAAGCTCGCAGATGTAAGCCCCTGGTTGAACGACCAGGATTTGGTCGCTATGAAACCTATCAAGTATCAGAGCCGCGATGGGCTGACCATTAACGGCTACTTGACTCTTCCCAAAGGCGTGCCGGCACGCAATCTGCCGGTGGTAGTGAATCCACACGGTGGTCCCTGGTATCGAGACCAATGGGGCTATAACCCTGAGGTGCAGTTCCTGGCGAACCGTGGGTATGCCGTGCTGCAAATTAATTTCCGCGGCTCGACCGGATACGGCCGCAAGTTTTGGGAGGCCAGCTTCAAACAATGGGGCAAGGCGATGCAAGACGACATCACCGATGGTGTCAAATGGCTAATCAAGGAGGGGATCGCCGATCCCAAGCGCGTCGGTATTTACGGCGGCAGCTACGGCGGCTACGCCACGCTGGCGGGACTCGCTTTCACACCGGATCTTTATGCGGCCGGGGTCGATTACGTAGGTGTGTCAAACATCTTTACATTCATCAAAGCCTTCCCACCTTACTGGAAGCCGTATCTGGAAATGATTTACGAGATGGTTGGACATCCAGAAAAGGACAAAGACCTGCTGACAGCGGCCTCTCCGGCTTTCCACTCAGATAAGATCAAAGTCCCGCTGTTGATCGCCCAGGGCGCCAACGATCCACGCGTTAACAAGGCGGAATCGGATCAAATGGTAGCGGCCCTGAAGGCTCGAGGAATCGAAGTACCTTACATCGTTAAAGCGAACGAAGGACATGGCTTTTCCAATGAGGAGAACCGCTTCGAGTTTTACCGCGCCATGGAAGAGTTCCTGGGCAAGCATTTGGGGGGCAGGGTCGAGAAGATTACTCAGTAAGCTCGGAACCATTCGAACCCCTTGAAGGGTTGGAAATGAAGGGTTGGAAATTAATTAACACCGAAGGTGTTCGCTAATTCCAGCCCCGGGTTTGCTTTGAAACCCTGGGTAAGAAACACCTTTGGCTTTTCGCAACTCTCGTCGCAATCCCAGGGTTGTCAAAGCCCAACCCTGGGCTGCAATTAGCCAACACCTTCGGTGTAAGTAATCGGATCGACTTTGTTCAAAGCATCAATGTCCGACATTGCTTCAGCTTGTCGTCGAGATTTACGACACTCAAGCAACGATAATACTTGTGACTGTCGCACCTTGAGAGTTGCCAATCCAGACGACAAGCTGAAAGCATGTCGGACATTGATGAGCCAAGTATATGGTTCACTCTATTGAAGCTGCCCAAACCATCCGCGCCGCTCCATCCACTTAGCCAGTTCCAGTACTGGTGAAATTGTGAGTGCCGCTGCGATGATGATGAACCAGTCGTTCAACGTCAGTCCGAACGTGCCGAAAGTTGTTTCCAGAAAGGGCACGTAAATAATCAAACCGAGCATCACCAGCTCCCAGACGATGGCCAGGTTGAGCCACTTGTTCGCAAAGGGATGGCGCAGCACAGAATGGCGATCAGAGCGGAAGTTGTACGCCTTGAAGAACTGGATCAGAACCAGGGAGACGAACGTCATAGTCATCGCCTCTTGAACACCGCGCCCGGAGTTCAAGGCCCACACGAAGAGACTGAGATTAACTACCGTGGACCACAGGCCTCCGACCAGCATGAGCAAGACAACGGGCCGCGTGAAGATGCCGGTACCGGGATCGCGCGGTGGCCGCTGCATCAAATCGTCCTCCGGCGGATCAACGGCAAGGGCCAGAGCAGGTAGGCCGTCCGTAGCCAGATTGACGTAGAGGATTTGCACGGCGGTCAACGGCAAGGGCAAGCCCGCGAGCGAGGCGCCGGTCATCAGGCCAA
>JANNON010000056.1:0-2694 GCA_031399105.1 Blastocatellia bacterium
TCCCTAAGATCATGCGCGTATTGACTTCACGAACTTCAAACCATTCCTTCCTTCTTGATTCCGGTCGTAATCACCTTTATGCGAAGTTTTTTGATTCGCCTGTGGAGTGTAGTTCGGTTGATCTTTAATTGTCGCGCAGCCTCAGCGAGATTGCCTCCGACCGCTTCAACTTGCCGAAGATATATCTCTAGCTCTTGACGTTCATATTGGTCCACAGGCGCGATCTTCACGTTGAGACACTTGAGTCGTCTCGAAATGATGACCTCTTTAAGCTCGTCCGAAACTGCGTGTTCTACTCTTTGACAACGTAGGGCGTCGGTAAGGCCGTTGAATTCCAGGTCAAAGCGCACGTCTTCACCGGATATGATTCCCTTCTCTCCGACCGTGAGGGCCAATCTTTCGATAATGTTTTCAAGTTCCCGTACGTTTCCAGCGCAATAGCCCGAGTGCCTCTGAATCAAACCGGAGTGAGCACTTTAGCTTCGATTCATCAATCAATTTCCTGAGTAGGATATTGATGAGCAGCGGAAGATCATCTATCCGATCACGCAACGCTGGTGAGCGGATCGGAAACACATTAACTCGGTAATACAGATCCTGACGGAATTTCCCCACTAAAACGTCCCGTTTTAAGTCCCGATTTGTGGCTACTTCCACTCGCGCGTCTAAGCCGTGGCACTGACGTTGCTGTCGAAGAGTCATAAACCAGGTATAGATGGGCAAGAGTTGAACGAGACTCGTGATATTCGCACGCGAGAGAAGTATGGAAGAGAAGGTATCGAAGCAAGTGGAGACTAGCCCGACGCTGGAACGCAAGCGAGCGAAGTACACCGTTGAGGATGTCCGGCAGCTTTGTGGCGGCATCTCCCGCTCCACAGTGATGCGTGAGATTCGACGTAACGGTTGGCCTGTTATCGCGCATGTCGAACGTTGCGCTTCTCTGAAGAACACATCACGAAGTATTTGGAGAGGGTTGAACAAGCAGTAAAATGAAGATGTGCGGTTGGCGTTACGATTGGTTATCCGTTTGGCCTGCCATGGTTCATAGCTCGTTTCCAGCCACTATGCTCACCTTCATTTCAAACGTTTTATAACGTTTTATCTCAAACGTGGAATACTCCTTAGGCCCTGCAGAGGTATCACCCCATGTCGTAATCAATAATTGATTCCGGTTTGGACGAGCTTATACTCCCTGGGAAGGGTATACTTGTCGAAACTGCTGGATTCTGCGTGCAACGTACTCTCAACACTTGACTGAAAGATTTCGGCCTGTTCGAGCACGCTTTAGCCACTTTCAAAGGGGTCCAGATGATCTTCTGCAAATCCTCAATCGCCGACTTCGGGCTAGAGACAAAACTGCCAAAGAAAAATTTTGTTGGTTCACGACAATCTGTTTTCCTGATCGTTGCGATTCTTTCTTTTGCCTCGATGGCAAATGAGGCTCTTGCCCAAGTGACGGTTACCGCAATGTGGAGGGACAACTCCGTGGTCAAAGTGGGTGAGCGGGTTGACGAAGTTACTTGTAGACATGACGACTACTCTGGAGAAAAAGTCTACGTTGGCATGGTGTTGAAGCATTGGGATGAAATATCCAGCGCTTCAGCGTCGATTGTTATCGAACTCACCGCCCCTAACGGATCGACATTCAAAGCCTCTGACCAGTTCAGTTTCCTGCTAAAGCCGCCGGGGGCAAAAGACATCATAATCAAAGTCAACAAGGGTGCTGGGGAAATGCAGTCGTCCGGCGGCGGCGAAGTGTCGGGGGAAGCCGGCATAGTGGTTATCAAGACTGAATACTCTGTGCGTGTGCGGCGGACCCCGCAAGGTCTTCAAGAGGATTACATCGTTTTCGAAGGAGAGGTCGGTGTGACGCCGGAAGACCGTTTGTCGGCTGTTTTCTCGGAAGGAATTAAGAGGATAGCGACAGGTCAGAAGTTGCACATCGAACGCGGTCTGCCAAGACGGGTGGAAAGTGTCACTGCTGAAGATATTTCAAAATCGGCTTCTGTGTATGCGCGGATTGACACGGCGAAGACTTTGATGAAGAACAACGTTGACCCGAAAGAGATTTATGCGACTTTGTTGGGCCGTTATGAAGCAGTCTTCCGGGAGCCGACAAATGCCAATAATCGCATCCAGCTGGCCGTCGATCAGGTCAATCTCGACCTTAGCAATGACGCGCTGTATCAGTTGCAGAAGGCCGAGCAGTTTACGCCGCCTGAACAGAACGCGACTCGCGCGGTAATCGCAGTAGTCAAAGTCGCCGCGTTTACGCAGACCGGCGATCAGAAGGCAGCGCAACAGGAGATTCAGAAGGCGCGAACTTTCGACGCCTCGGCTTTTGATGAAAACAAACTCCGCCTCTATCGCTTTAACGACAAAACCCGCAACCAAATTCTCCAGCATAAATTTACTCCAATCCAGCCTGGGCGTGACGGCATAAGGAGTGACCACTTAAAGCGTGAGATCACGGGTTCGGATGGTGGCGCTTGGCCAACTCCTCTCCGACTGACCGCGTATCAAAAACGGATGTTCGATCTAATTAATGCACGAAAGGTTAACGAGGCGTTGCGTCTAATGTCTGAGTCTAGCCCTGTAACGCCTGAGAGTGGCAAAGGCGAGGGCACGTCGATCGATGCTTATATCGAAGCCATCGTCTCAATCGAACTGGAAAATCCGGACGCTGCAAACTCC
>JANNON010000057.1:0-5595 GCA_031399105.1 Blastocatellia bacterium
CAATCGCAGAGCCGCGTTGGCAAAAGTCGAAGCGTCTTCATTTTCGATGTCTGCCGGCGTCGCAAATTTGATGAAGCTGTATGAGGTTAACTAGCCTTGTTTGTCCGAGTGATAAGTCAGTCCACCACGCGGTAGCCGAAAGCAATGATCAGTGCTCCTCGCTTAATCCATGCTCCGTTGAAAACGGCTGAAACTCTGACCGTTTCCAAATCGGAACTGCGGGTGCTTCACGTGTTCTCTGTGCTCGGAATGGGTGGCGCGGAAACCTGGTTGATGTCGCTGCTCAAGTATTTCAAAGAACATGAGAAAGACCTTCCCGTTCGAGTCCGCTTTGATGTCTTGTTGACCGGAGGCCAGAGAGCAGTCTTCGATGATGAGGCAAAGGCGTTGGGAGCGCGGCTGTTCTACGTTCCTTTCACGCGCCGCACGTTGCCGAGCTTCACTCGCGAGTTCCGCCGCATTCTTGATGAGACCAACTACGACGCCATACATGATCACCAAGACTATATTGCAGGCCTGCACTTTTTGATGGCGGGCCGACATGTACCGGCGAAACGAGTTGCCCACGTGCACACCTCACTACAACACATTGCGAACTATCGGAAAGACCAATTGCGACATATCACAAGTCTTGCGGGTAAGCGTCTCCTGCGGTACTTCGCTACAGATATTCTGGGAACCTCGGCGCAATTGTTAAATGAATATGGGTTTACCCGTAAGTCCTTCCCCGAAGCAGTCATCGTTGCCGCGCACTGTGGGTTTGATGTAAACCGCTTTCGTACTGATCCTCACCATGCGCGCGTCGGACTTTGTGAGGAGTTTGATTTGCCATTGGAGACAAAGCTGCTTCTATTTGTTGGGCGACTCGATTCGAATCGCGATCGAGAACTCAACCAAAAGAATCCGAAGTTTGCACTCGAGGTCGCCAGGGCCTGCATTGAACGCAATTCGACCTGTTGCCTTCTGATGGTTGGAGAAGGCGGGGAAGAGATACAGACACAATTAAGAAGCCAAATCGCTTCGTGGAGAATGAACGAGAAGATTCTTATACTGGGCATGCGCTCAGACGTTCCGCAACTGATGCTGGGATCTGATCTGTTGTTGCTGCCCTCGCTTGCTGAGGGACTCGGTATGGTGGCCGTTGAAGCACAAGCCGCCGGTCTGCGGGTGCTCGCCTCCGAGGCCACACCGCGCGAATGTGTGGTAGTGGAAGATATGGTCTCCTTTGAATCACTTGCACAAGGGCCGGTGATTTGGGCCGAGAAGGCTTTACGCTTGCTTGAACAACCCAGGGTAGATGTCTCTACGAGTAATGACGCGGTTGGCAATTCAGCGTTCTCAATCGAGAACTCGGCACTCAACCTCTTGCAGATTTATTCAAGAGATTCCCAAACGCAATGACTGTCGCATTCAGAAAAGCGCTGCGGAAAATTCCCGGTTATCAGTTTGCCCGCCGGGGGTTTCGCAACTTCACCGAGCGCGAATTCAGAGATCGGGCAGCGCTCGAATCCTGGATTACGACAGGCATGCGGTTGCAAGAGCGCCTCGAGCTGACGCCGATTGTTTTCCACGAAGGCAAAGCTTTTGTTCAAGCGCCCGACGGCCTTGAGTACTGGTGGAATCCGGCGTCGCAAGGTGGAATTCTGGATTTGGAATTCGGTTCTGACTTCGAACGTGCGGAGCGCGAGTGTGTCTTGTCATATCTCGCTAAGTCAGAGCAACCAGTCTTTGTTGATGTCGGCGGGAACTGCGGACTGTATTCTTTGAACGTGCTGAAGAGATTTATGGATTCAAAGGCTTACTGTTTCGAGCCTGTCCCGAACTCACATCAGATGATCGAAGTTAACGCCGAACGGAACGGTCTGACGGAACGTCTTACTCTCGTGAAGAATGCCCTGGGCGACGAGGCGGCAACTGTTCGTATGACGGCCAGCTATTCGGCCATGGATCACATTGTCGTTGGTCAAGGAGAGCACGAACTATCTCCTCTGGTCATCGACGTGGCCATGATTACTTTGGATAGTTATTGCGAGACGAAATGCTTTGAACGTATCGACTTTATCAAGTGCGATGTCGAAGGCGCGGAGTTGCTGGTGATGAAGGGCGCACAGAACGTACTTGCAAAGTTTCAACCGCCGATCCTGATCGAGATCGAGCCGCGTCATACGCGAAGGTTCGACTATTCGCCTCAAGATATCGACTCGTATTTGACAACATTTGGTTACAAGCTTTGCCTGCCGCTGCCAGCCAGTGAAGTTGTGACGCTCGCGAGTATCGGAGAAGGAATTGAGCAAGGCCACCACAACTTCCTCTACTTATCTCAAAGGACCCTCGCCAATTGAATAGTCTCGGGAGTGAACGGATCATCTTTGTCCCCTTTGTCGATGCTTTCGGCGGAGTCGAGCGCTTAGCTCTGAATCTCTCGGGGTTTCTCAACGCGCAGTCACTACCACATTCACTTGTGTGCTTTCGCCAGTCGATCGATCTGCAACAGTATGTTGACTGGCCCTTGCGGGTTCATCAGTTGCTTCCGAAACGCAACCCACTTTCAGAGGCACGAGCGCTCTCGGGCTTTCTTCGCGCCGCGCGTTCCGAGAAGACTAATTATCCGCTGCTGTTTGATTTGAAGAGTGCTTTCTATTCGGGCCTTTCTGCAAGCGGGCCATTCTTTTTGCACCTTACTGATCCACCCAGCTTGTTGCCCGCTGACATAAGTAAGCATGCGCCTGCGGTGAGGCGACAAATGTCGAAAGCCACCGCGCAACCGCGGCCGACACCTTTGCAGTCCGTCCGGGGAGGCCTGGTTCATCGCTTAAATCGTCGTGGGGTAAAACGCGCTACGAAGACCATCGTGATGACTGAGAAGATTCGATCAGAACTACGATCCCTCTATGGCATCGAGGCGGTTGTCGTCCGACCCGGCGTTTCAGATAAAGGTTTGGTGCGGTCCGACAGAACGGCGACGGGCCCCATCCGAATACTCTCGGTATCGCGGCTGGAACAAAACAAAAGAATCGATTGGATATTGCGGGCGCTGGCGCAACTAGGTCATCGTGCGGCGGACCAGCAAGCGGAATGGCAGTTCGAGATTGTTGGACAGGGGCCAAACAGGGATTCGCTGATCAGGCTGGCGGACGAGCTCGGCCTGCAGAGCCGAGTATTGTTTCGGGGCCACCTCTCAGGTCAGGAACTCGAGGACAGTTATGCTCGCGCGAATCTCTTTCTGATGCCCGCAGTGCAGGGTTACGGTTTACCGGCGCTGGAAGCATTGCGACGCGGCATCCCGGCAATTGTTCATAAGGACTCTGGTGTCAGCGAAATTCTGACGAACACTCCCTGGGTCGAGATAGTTGAAGGCTCTAACGGACAGCTTGCAGATGCGATCAGTTTGATGCTCCAGCGCCTGAACCGGGGAACGCTAAGCGCTGCGACCATTCCACACGTGCCAGCGAGCGAAGAGTGGGCAGCAGCGATCTGCAAGACCTGTGATTGGCTCTAAAAGACGCTCGATGTCGAAGACTTCCGCTTACACAATCCTGGCGCCTGGATTTGCCAAATGGTGGGGCTCAGATGCTCGCGCTTTGGCGCAAGTCTTTCGCAATCTTGGCCACGCGGTTTTGGACATCGACGAAGAGGATTATGTTTCGTGGCGCGCGCAGGGATTCAAATCAAAAGTTGTGCGCCGGTTATTCAGTGGCGCGGGTGTCGATGATTACAACGAGACCATTCTTAAACAGGCTGAATCATCAGCGTTCGATTTCGTGTTGGCGTTCAAAGGCAATTTGCTCAAGACGGAAACCGTGCGCCGATTAGGTGAGTTCGAAAAGCCAATCTACAACTTCTACCCGGACGTAAGTTTCGCAGACCACGGACCAAATATTCCTGCCACTTTGGGTTTGTATGATTGTGTGTTTACGACGAAGTCGTATCACGGTGAGCGCGAGATTAAACGTTTTGGAATTCGCGAACTTAGACACGTGCGCCATGGATTCGATCCGGAAGTTCATCGCCCCATCGATGTGTCGCCGGAGATCCGCGCGAAGTACGAATGCGACGTGAGCTTCATTGGCTGCTGGTCGCCAGAAAAGGAAGAACGTTTGCGGTTCATACTGCAACACCTACCGAACGTTCTCGTGAAGGTTTATGGGCTTGGTTGGCACTACGCTTCAAATGAGTTCCGGCAACGACTAGGCCAGAATCTCAAGCCCGGAGTTTTTGGTGACGAGCTGTCGATCGCTTATGGCGCTTCCAGGATCAACCTCGGTTTGTTGAGCTGCGCAAAGAGCGACCACACTCAGCGGGATCAGACAACCGCACGCACTTTTCAAATTCCGGCAACGCGCTCGTTTATGCTGCACGAAGATACTCAGGAGGTCCGAAGCTTATTCGAAAACGGACGCGAGGTGATGTTGTTCGCAAGCAATGAAGAGTTGATCGATAAGATAAAACTCGCACTGCAATCGCCCGAGTTGAGAAAGTCAATTCAGGATGACGGCTTTGAAAGGTGTCAGCGCGACGGGTATGACTACTCGAGTGCGGCCCAGGAAGTGGTTGCTTATTTCTCAGCGAGCAAGAACCGAAACGATAGCGAAGTGCGGACGCAGGACGCGAAATCATTGCTGGGCAGTGATCAGGAAGTAATTGCGGTTTAGGACGACAACATGAGTATGGCGATGCGACAAGACGAGCAATCAAGACGCGGTAAGCGCTTCAGTCAGGCAATGAAGGTCTACCTCGGCGGTTCCGTTGTACTGCTTCTGATCGGCCCGCTGATTCTGGTAGATTTTGATTACTCATGGCTCCAGACCTTCCTGGGCGTATTACTGTTTTGCGTGTGTCTCTATCCCTGCGCGCGATATTACTCACGTCGCGAAACGGGACTCCCGACGATGCCGGTATTTTGTCTGGCTTATGCGCTCCAATTCGCGTTTCCTGTTTTCTCGAATGAAGACACGTTTTTAATGTTAGGTGGTGACGTCAAATATCTCGATTCGCAAGACGTAGTGGCTGCTTTGCTGCTCGCCATCATTGGGATCATAGCTTTGCAGCTTGGTTACTACTTCTTTCTGCGAAGTCGTCACCGGCAAGCGATTCCGGTGGCCCATCTGCAGCTCAAGAAGTCGAAGGCACTGATCTACTGCATAGCTGTTGGTATCATCCTGCCGCTACTGTTTACTTTCAAAGGGCTCATCCCGGAAGATTTCCAGCAGCCGCTCTCGTCGCTATTGCGCTTGCTACAAACGCAAGTACTCGTCGTGATCGGGATTTTGGGCTGGTTGTACTACGGACGGAAAGAGTCAAAGTTTTACGGTCTTTGGCTTTATGGCTTGGTGTTAATCGCGTCAATGCGTGGTATCTCGAGCGGCGCGCTCGAAGAGGCGCTCGTGCCAATCGGTGCACTTTTTGTGGTGAAGTGGCTGTACACCAGACGCGTCCCGCTGACGCCGATCATTGCGACCGCACTGCTCGTAGTTTTCCTCTCACCAGTGAAGTCAGACTATCGTGAGAAGGTCTGGTTGGGTGAGGATCCGGATCAGCTTTCCATCACCGTCTCGATCCAGGCTGGAAAGATCAGCGCTTGGAGAACTGGAAGGA
>JANNON010000071.1:0-4530 GCA_031399105.1 Blastocatellia bacterium
GGCGGCCACGGAGTGCCGCCCCTACAAAATTCCCAACCATTCATTGGCACTCCGCGTCTAACGCATTGGACAAAGAAAACTGCCCTTATCTCTCCAGACAATAAAACAGGCATAAATATGAAAAATCTTAAATCACACCCAAATCTAACGCGTTCATTGGCAATACTTTTCATTTTTACCCTGCTGAGTTCTTCGTTGGGTGTAGCCGCGAAGGCCCAAAAGAAATCTTCCGCGCCGGCGCGGCTCTCAGAAGAACAGCAGATCGTTCACGTGCTGAATCGTCTGGCATTTGGCGCCCGACCCGGTGATGTCGAACGGGTGAAAGCTATGGGCCTCGAGAACTACATCAGACAACAGCTGAGTCCCGAGAAGATTAACGACTCGCTTGCCGACTCGAAGGTCAAAAACCTGGCGACGCTATCGATGACCACGGCCCAGCTTTACGAAAAGTTTCCGCAACCGGGACAGCTTCTGCGGCAGTTGGAAAGACGCGGTGATCTTCCCTCCGAGCTGGCCGATGCCCAAAAGAATCGAGTGAACGGAGCGAACCAGCCTGCACCCGGCGCGATGGCGAATGAGGAACGGGCAATGGCGAATGAGAATGCCGGACCGTCTAATCCAAGCGTACCGAATACGAACCCACAGGAGAACGAGGAATACCGGCGAGTGCTACGCCGGTACTACGCCGAGAACGGACTACAGTTGCCACAGCGCATCGTCGCCGAGTTGCAGGCATCGCGGATCCTGCGTGCGGTCTACAGCGAACGGCAGTTGAATGAAGTGATGGTTGATTTTTGGTCCAACCACTTCAATGTGTTTGCCGGCAAAGGCGCGGATCGCTGGCTGCTCACTGCCTATGATCGCGACACCATCAGGCCTAACGCGATGGGCAACTTCTCAGAGTTGCTGCAAGCCACTGCGCAGAGCCCGGCGATGCTTTTTTATCTGGACAACTTCCAAAGTGTGAGTCCGAATGCGCAGTTAGGCCGGGGAAATGGCCGGCGGCGAAATGATCTTCAGCCGGACAATCGCAGACCACAGCGCCAATTGAACCGCGATCTCACAATGCGCTCCCAGCAGCCTGGAAATGCGATGCCGCAAGGGCCTGAGAATGCGCCCCAACGTATGCGTCGCGGCATTAACGAAAACTACGCGCGCGAATTGATGGAACTACATACGCTCGGCGTCGATGGCGGCTATACGCAGAAAGACGTTCAGGAAGTTGCGCGCTGCTTTACTGGTTGGACCATCTTTGCTCCACGCGGTGGTGCTGCGGCGGCCTCGGCAATCATCGGTGCTGCCGCTCGCGAGAATGCCGGCAGTTATTTCTTTAACGCACGGGCGCACGATGACGGCGAGAAAATTGTGCTGGGTCATAAAATTCCTTCCGGAGGCGGAATCAAGGATGCCCTGACTGTGCTCGATATTCTCGCTAATCATCCGGCCACCGCAAAGTTCATCTCTACTAAACTTGTGCGCTACTTCGTGATGGATTCACCGCCGCCAGCCCTTGTCGATCGTGTCGCTGCGGCTTTCACTAAATCCAGGGGCAACATCCGCGAGACCCTGGCAGCGATCTTCCTTTCACCGGAATTCAATTCGCCGGAAGCGTATCGTGCAAAGATTAAGCGTCCCTTCGAACTGGCGATCAGCGCGATCAGAACCCTGGGGGCGGACACGAACGGGAATCCGCAACTGCATCAGTGGATCGCGCGCATGGGTGAGCCGCTTTACGGCTATCAAACTCCGAATGGGTATCCCGACACGGCCGAGAGTTGGGTCAACCCAGGCGGCCTGCTGGAGCGGATGAACTTCGGTTTAGCACTAGCCAGCAATCGCATACCCGGAACGCGTGTGGATCTAAAACGGTTTCTCGACAGTTCCTCCAAAGCGGATAACCGGGAAGTTCTGGATCGATTTGTGGGAGTAATCGTGGCCGGCGAGATCTCTCAGAAAATGAAAGAGACGCTGTTGAAAAAACTGGATGAGCCGGTGACGATTGCGGCGGTTTCATCGCAACCTGAGCAACCGGCCCAGTCGATAGATGCCGAGAGCGAGATGGAACCGGGGCCGCGCAGGCGCACGCCGGCTCGCGTGGAAGCTAATATTAATGATCCGGTCACGAGAATAGTTGGACTAATTCTGGGTTCGCCCGAGTTTCAAAGACAGTAAAAAACGTGTCCACAGATTTCACAGATTACGCAGATTCTTTCGAGATGACTAAATAGAGTTTCTTCTTATCCAAAGTGGTGGGCACGGGTTGCTGTCTTATGAGTCCAATCTGTGAAATCTGTGGATAGCTTTCGGAGTGTGGATAGTTTTAGGAGTAACGATGAACAGACGCTTCTTTTTGAGATCAGGTGGTGTTGCGCTTGCGAGTATTGGTGTTTCGCTTGCCACGCCTTCATTTCTCGAGCGCACCGTACTCGGGCTCGCGCCTGGGCCAATTGCCGGTGGCCGTAGGAAAACGCTGATCGCCATCTTTCAACGGGGCGCGGTTGACGGCCTGAACATGGTCGTTCCCTACGGCGAAGGGAATTACTACGATCTGCGACCTTCGATTGCGATTCCCAAACCCAAGACGGGAAACGTTGAGGCCGTGGTTGATCTGGACGGCTTCTTTGGCCTGCATCCAGCGATGAGATCGTTTCAGCCACTCTGGAGTTCAAAGCAACTTGCGATCGTCCACGCCGCGGGCTCGCCTGATAACACCCGTTCTCACTTTGACGCCCAGGACTACATGGAGTCGGCTACGCCCGGCGTGAAGTCAACTCCGGCAGGCTGGCTCAATCGGTATCTGCAAAGCAAATCAGATCCGGAGCGTTCGCTCTTTCGCGCCGTATCGATGACACAGACAATGCCCCGCGTGATGCAGGGACCTGCGCAAACACTCTCCATATCCAATCTGAATGACTTCGCGATCCGCGCCGGCAAATCTTCTGCGAGTGTGCAAGGTGGATTCGAGGCGATCTACGAAGAGACGGTTAAAGACGAGCTGGGCGGCACGGGCAAAGAGACGTTTGAAGCGGTCAATTACCTCAAACAGGTCAATCCGAGTCGCCTGCGTCCCGAGAACGGCGCGCAGTATCCACGTTCGCCTTTTGGTAACTCGTTGATGCAGATCGCGCAACTGATCAAGTCCGGAGTGGGACTCGAAGTCGCGTTCACCGACGTCGGTGGTTGGGACACGCATGTGAATCAGGGGAACTCGCGGGGCCAACTTGCTAATCGCTTGCAGGATTTCGCGAATGGTATTTCAGCTTTGGTTACTGACCTGGGCTCGCGAATGGATGACGTTGTGGTTCTCACGATGTCTGAATTCGGGCGCACGGTGCGAGAGAACGGCAACCGCGGTACAGACCATGGTCACGCAAACGCGATGTTTGTGATCGGAGGCGGTGTTAGGGGCGGAAAAGTTTATGGTGATTGGCCGGGGTTGAAGAACGATCGACTTTATGAAGGCCGTGATCTCGCCCTCACCACCGACTTCCGCGATGTCTTCGGCGAGGTAGCTAAGCGACATCTCGGAACGAAGAATGTGCAAAGCGTATTTCCCGGCTATGCGGTGAGTGATGCGAAATTCCGAGGATTTCTCGCATAAAGTTTGTAGGGGTGCCCCTCCGTGGGCACCCCTCGTTTTGTTGAGATCACTTCTGAGCGTACGAGGGGTGCCCACGGAGGGAAACCCCTACAAAGTTACCAGCGCAGACGGCCGAAGCGATTAATGAAGTAGAGCATCACTACCGCAATTAAAGAGACGATCACCGCCAGCGTAAACGCCTCATTGTCTCGTCCCGCCTGAACAGCGTCGTAAATCGCCACCGACGCAGTCTGTGTCTTTCCCGGAATATTTCCCGCGATCATTATCGTTACGCCGAAGTCGCCAAGCGCGCGCGCAAATGCGAGTGCGGTAGCGGCCAGCACCCCTCGCGAAGCCAAAGGCAGCGTCACGCGAAAGAAGATCGATCTGCTGTTCAGTCCCAAGGTGCGAGCAGCCGCCTCGAGTTCAGAATCAACACCTTCGAAGGCCGCGCGCAGACTCTTCGTAACCAGGGGCAGCGCATGAATAGTAGCCGCGATAATCGCGGCGGTTACCGTGAACGTTAGGCGGATCCCAAACCGTTCATAAAGAAACGCACCGAACGGCGAACGCGTCCCCAGCACGACGAGGAGGTAATAACCCAGGACCGTGGGCGGAAGTACAAGCGGTAAAGTGATTAAAGCGTCGAGCAGATTGCGCCCCGGAAATCGCTTACGTGCGAGCAGCCAGGAAAGTGCGGCGCCAGCGATGAGAGCGATCAGTGTGGCCGCGCTAGCGACGGCAAATGAGAGCTGGATTGGGAACCAATCAATGGAAGTTATGTCCACGGAAGAAGGGGTCGGAAGAAAGATGTCAGAAGTCAGATGTCAGAAGTCAGATGTTAGATGTCAGATGTCAGACGTCAGGCGTCAGGCGTCAGGCGTCGGATGTTAGATGTCGGTTCCTGGAAGTCGGTGTCATGTTCAGGTCAACTCGAAACTCGAAACTCG
>JANNON010000077.1:0-14724 GCA_031399105.1 Blastocatellia bacterium
TCCACATACCCGCGGCAGATAGCGATCGCGTCCAGTTCATTCGCTCCAATACGACGAGCAAGAATCTCTTTGCGCCCTGACGCGGTGTCGAAGTACCACGCCCGTCCACGCTTTACGATCGGCACCGGGTAGGGCCACTCCTCATTGCCAACCGAAAGGATTGCTCGAGCACGGTTCTTTGGATCAGGATTTACCAATGTCTTTTCGCGTGCCTTGGCGGCAAAAGCGATTGCCCTCTCTTTGTCCTGGAGGGCGTCACCAGTTTCCACCAGGTCGGCGCCTGCTGGTCCCACAATGGCAAGCAGCGCAGGCACGTCAAATTTTTCCGCGGCATCAATCAGAGCATTGGCAGCTTCTTGCGAGGTCGCGAAACCTTTTTGCCTGGCTGCGGTCGCTTTTGCTTTTGGTTGGGCCCACGCGAACTCTACTGATCCGAGAAGGCAGGACAGAGCGATCGCGCAAGTCGAAAAGAGCATCCTCGACGCGAATGAGTTGTTCAGTTTTACTTTCATGTGCTTCTCCTTAAACTTTCTTTCGCTACCGTCCGCTACCTTCGTCGTCCGCCACCACCGCCTCGTCCGCCGCCACCGCCGCCACGACTGAAGCCACCGCCGCCGCCGCCGCGACCGCCGCCTCCCATGCTTGAAGCGCCGCGAGAGCTACTTTGGCGCGCGCCACCACCGCCAAAGGATCCGCTACCGCCGAAGGAGCCGCCGCCTCGCTGACCGCCACCTGATCCTCTCGAAACATCTCGGCTGCCAATGCGATCTCCTCCTCCGCTACCGCCGAAGCTGCCGCGGTTACCCGAGTCGCGGCCACCACCACCACTGGATCGATCACTCACGCCCGCTCGATTCCCGGCACCTGCTCGATCACTTGTGCCGGCACGATTTCCGGCACCACCTCGATCACTTGTGCCTGCACGATTCCCGGCTCCGGCTCGATCACTTGTGCCCGCTCGATTTGAATCGCGTGTGCTTGGCAGATTGCCGCCTTGCCGACCGATCTGCTGGCGTGCTCCCGCCTGGCGGTTCGCTGCCGAGTCTCCCCGCGCTGTCCCGCCGTATTTTGTTGCCGTTGCCCGGTTAGAGTAAGGCGCTCCGCCACGATGCTGCGGATTGTGCTGCCATTTGTTACCGCCCTGAATGTTGTTAACGCGGTTACCGCCGCTGATATTCGTGTTGCGATTGAAATTGTTGTTGATGTTGACGTTGATGTCGTTGCCTCCCCAGCCGCTGTTCCAGCCCCAGCCGCCGCCTCCCCACGCTGCGCCGATCGCTATGCCGACGCCGAAGGAGATTGCACTTGCTGCTATTACCGCTCCCGTCGAGGGCGGGTAATAGATTGGTGGGTAGGGATAGATCGGCGCTCCGTAAACGACCGTGGGACTATAAGACGGCACATAGACCACCTGAGGATTTGACTGCTCCACCACGATGACCGTCTTGCTCTCAACCACCTTCGTTTCGACCTTCATCTGCTCGTTGGATTTCAATGCTCCAGTGCCCTGAGCTTTCTTTCGCATCCGTTGCACGGCGTCCATGACATCGCTTTGCTGCGCAAGAAAAGCGTTGCCCAGGTCGGTGGTCCATTGAATATCGTCGGCAAGTCGTTTGACCACGTCGGGTAGGGCAGCCATTGCCTGAACGCTCGGATCCCAGGTTTGCTTTGAGACTGCTTCAGTCAGCTTCTTGTCCTTAAGACCCTTGTTCTTATCCAGCCACTGCTGCAGCTGAATGAGTTCGAGAGGATAAGTAGAAGCCACGAGTGTCTGACTCAGGAGTGGATCCGGATACAGAGCGATCGGGGCCACCAGCGAGTCCAATTGATCATTGGGAATCTTGGGAGCGGGCGCATCCTGCGTTTCCTGTAACGGCAGGGAAGCAGGCCGCAGCTCGGACCGCGCCAGGACAGCAACGTTGCTGAAGCCAAACACCGCGACGACTATCAGCGCCACCAGGCTTTTCGTTGAGCGGTATTTGAACGTTGAGGCTCTTGGTTTTGAGTTGTTCGGTATTGCTTTCATTTGCTTGTCCTCAGAGTTTCTTTAGCTGCCTATCTTCGGCGACCCCCGCCACCCCGCATTCCGCCGCCGCCGCGCATTCCCCCGCCACCGCCCCCACGACTACCACCCCAGCCGCCGCCTCCCATACTGGAAGAACCTCGTGAGCTACTGGACCGGGCGCTGCTGCCTCCCCATGAACCACCACCGCCAAACGAACCATTGTTTCGCGCGCCCGGGCCCCTGGAAACGTCTCGGCTGCCAATCCGGTCTCCGCCCATGCTGCCGCCACCCTGACTGGCACGGTTGCCCCCTAAGTTGCGGCTGCCGCCACCTTGACTGGCGCGATTGCCACCACTCAAACCGCTCCGGTCCATGGTGCCGGCCGACGCCCGGCCGCCTCCTTGACCGATGTTCTGACGCGCATTTGCTTGACGGTTGGCGAGCGAATCCCCACGAGCCCCGCCGCCATACCGGTTGGCGACGTCCCTATTTGCGTACGGCGCGCCACCGCGATGTTGTGGATTGTGCTGCCACTTGTTGTTACCGGAATTGAGTTGATTGACCCGATTTCCCCCGCTGATATTGGTATTGCGATTGAAATTGTTGTTCCTGTTGATGGTGATGTCGTTGTTGCCCCAGCCGGCGCCCCAACCCCAGCCGCCGCCCCAGGCTGCCCCGATCGCAACGCCGACGCCGAAAGCGTAGAGGCCCGCGTATGGTGCGTAGTAAATGGGCGGATAGGGGTAGTAACCCACCGTTCCCCAAATCATCGCGGGGTTGTAAGACGGCACATAGATCACTTCCGGACTGGCCTGCTCAATCACGACGTAGGTTTTGCTTTCGACCTCTTGAGTTTGCACCTTCAACTTGTCATCGGATTGAAGTTTCCCTGCGTCCTTCGCTTTCGTGCGCATCCGTTGCACTGCGTCCATAACGTCAGCTTGCTGCGCCAGGAACGCGTTTCCCAGGTCCGCAGTCCACTTGATGTTTTCCGAGAGTCGTTTGACGACCTCCGGCAGCAGCACCATCGCCTGAATGCTCGGATCCCAGTCTTCCTTCTGAACCGCCTCCGCCTTTGCCTTTTCATTCATATACTGGCCCTTCATATGCAGCCATTGCTGCAACTGGACCAACTCCAGCGGATAGGTAGAAGCCACCAGTACCTGGCTCAACAGCGGATCCGGATAAAGCGCAATGGGCGCAACCAGCGAGTCCAACTGTTCATTCGGGATCTTTGGCGCATCCGCCACTTCCTGTGCCGGCACAGAAGTTGGATTTTGTGCAGGGGCGGCAGTCGGACCTTGTGCAGGCGCGGCAGTCGGCTGTGGAGGCCGGCCAGATTGCGCAAATACAGTCAGGGGACTAAAGGCGAGCACCACAGCGCTCAAAACGGCCACTAAGCTTCTTCCCGGATGCTTGCTGAACTTTGATCCGTAGCATTTTGTCATCATGATCCTTCCGATAACGCCGGCCTTTCAATAGGCTGACTTGACGAAGATCTTTGCGATTGCGCCCAATATAGGAGTGTCCGGCGTTCCGTAGGTGAAAGAGCAGTGAATTTTTGGTGAATCTACCGCATGGTGGTTCTGCTCTTGTAGCGCTCTGCCCGGCTTGGGATACGGGCGTAGGACCGCCATCGGATACTGGTGAAACACGAGCAAGGCACCGTTATCGGAGTATAAGCGACGCGGGCGAAGCCCCGTAACTGTCAGTTGTTACAGGCATACCGCATCCTGGCCGCGGTTTTCGCGGATTCCTTGGCTTCGAATCAGCGTGAGAAGGAATCGCAGCCGCCGAGCGGTTATGGGTCTGGAGGTTGAACCAGCTTTGCACAAAAAAGTCGGTACATCGTCCAGCGGCAATTTCACCCGCGCACTTTTGTGCAAAGCTGGTTGAGCGCGCTAATGTCTTAACGCGCCCATCCTGAGATTCTTCTGATCTGCCTTCATCCGCGGCTGAACTAGCGAGGGTCCGTCGATTAGTTCGTCATGAGTTCTGCCAGCCGGCCACCGTCAAATCTCTTCACTACCTTTGATAAAGAGAGGAACGCGGGTGGCGTCGCAACTTCTTGTTTGCCAACTGCTGCCGCGCGTCCGCCGAGCGTTTTGCGAGACCCTGACGCCCTGGCTTTTCCTTCAATGCCCAGACTGCTTTGAACTGCGGCGAGCTGCTCCTGGATCGCTAGCTCGGCACTATCTTGCATTGTGTCTGAAAGTTTGCGTGAAATCTCGAGTGCTCGCTCCAGGATCGTAACTGCCTCGCGGTAGGCGCAACGGTGCGCTGCATTCTCCGCCGCCAAGCGGAGATACAGCACCGCGCGAGCGTAATCACGACCCTCCTGAAAATGACGCGCGAGTTCGGCGGCCATCTCGACCCTGTTTCCGCATAATTGTTCGAGTGTCTCGCCAATGCGTTGATGGAATCTCACTTTTGCTGCCTGGCTACAACCGCGGTAAAGCACTTCGCGGTACAGCGAATGGGTAAACTGATAAACGCCTGAAACCGAACCGTCCGGCAATTCCACCAGACCCACGTTGCGCAGCAATAGATGTCGTTGGGCCAATCCATCGCAGCAATTCTCAACCTCAGCCTGGTCCAAGCTGCCGCCGGCTACGACGAAAGCAGTGAACTCCGAGCCGGCAACGCTGGCAACATTGAGGCACGCACGCTCGTCCGCCGCGAGCTGTTCAAACTGACCTTCGATGATCTGTTGGAGACTCTTTGGCACTGACGAACTGACTTCATCGAGCGTGACTTTCAATTGCCAGGTATGGGCTTCACCTTCCTCGGCGAGCCAACTATGCCGCTGAAGATCATCCGCGAGCGTAACCACAAATAGAGGGTTACCTTCCGTTTGACGATAGACGAGTCCCGAGAGACCCGGAGGGAAAGAATGGCCCGGGAAACGATCAGCTAAATACTCTGTGACCGCTGCTTCGCCAAGCAATTCGAGCGGCAGTTCCTGACAGCGATGGTGGACCTGCAATTCATGTTTCAACTGCTTCAGCGGATGCTGCGCAAGAATGATCTCAACCGGCCGATAGGTGGCTAACACCATCAAGCGGGCTGGTTCCAACCTTCTGGCCAACGCAGAAATGAGATCCACTGTGGAATAGTCGGCCCAATGCAGATCTTCGAGCACGAGCAGCAGCGGTGTATCAGCGGTGAGCGCTTCGAGAGCTTCACAAAGCTCGCGCAACATCCGGCCCCGCGTGACGCCGAGCATTTCGCGCTGCAGCATTTCGCGGAGAGCGGGAGTGACGAGACCTGGGAACTGGACGAGCCAGGTGGGTGCGTGTTTAGCCAGCAACTCGACCATCAATTCGCGGTCGGGTCCCTGGCACAAGCGGCCCAGCGCTTCCAGGATTGGATAGTAGGGTTCCTGCTCGCGGTAGCTTGCGACGCACTGCGCAGTGGTGGTTCGTACCTGTCCTTGTGCCGCTATTCGCGATAGAAAGGCTTCGGTCAACGCTGTCTTGCCAATGCCCGCCTCACCGCTGATAAAGATGATCTGCCGCTCGCCATTTCGAGCTATCTCGTACCAGGTCTGAAGTTGTTGCCACTCACCTTCCCGGTCGAATAGATGGGGCGCGGTTGGTTTAGCATCAGCGGGTTCGGCAAGAGTCTCTTCTCCTACCTCGGCAATAAATCGATAGCCGCGGCCTTGCTGTGTCTCAATGAACAAGGGATGTTGAGCGTTATCACCCAGCGTCTGACGAAGCTTTCGGACATAGGTCTTCAGGATCTCTTCCTGCACATAGGTTTCCGGCCAGACGGCTTCCATCAACTCCTCTTTAGTTACCAAATGGCCCGCTTGCTCAACCATGTAGTTCAGAACGGCGAAGGCCTTGCGAGTGAGTGCCAGCCGCTGACCCTCGCGCCAAAGGCATTCGTCGTTAGTATCAAGTCGAAATGAATGAAAGTGCTTCATGGAGTTTGCTTAAGAACAGATTCTTTTGAACTTATTCAGAATTGCGTAATCGTCCTGGAGAGATCTTTTATGAAAGATCCACTGTGTCTCCCCCGCGGGCCGCGGTTATTGCCTCGATGCCCGCAACGTAGGAAAGCACCTTGAAATCAACGCTGGCAGGCCGGCAAAGAACTGATACTGCTCCCATGAAGACCGCGCAGTCCTCCGATCGCAGATGGTTCGCCCAGTCTTCCTCGGCCTCCCACTCTTCCACCAGCATCACTGAATTGCTGTCAGCTGAGTCCAAATAAAAATGAGAACCGAGACATCCCTTTTCATTCTTCAATGGCGTTTGTAGCGTCAAGATAGTTTGAAAGAGTTCAGTCCGATTTGCCGAAGAAACTGTAATTCTGGTGGTAGTCACAATCATGTTAGCCAACGCAACTGGGGATTTGCCAAATGTTTGCCCGCTTGAAATGTGCCGTGATTATTCGCGTGTAATTCCTGCCTCTATGCAAGTGCAAGCAGCGTGCAAAGTGCAGCGGAAGGGCGACTGGCTGAGGCTAAGCGCCTTAGTCGCAATGGTTTAAGGGGCAGGATTAAGGTGATTGGGAAGGGGGGATCCCCGGATGTTTTCGTTATATTTCGCGGATTATGCGTTATGTCGCAAGAGGAGGGGTTGCGGAGAGGGTAATGTAGAAGTCGGGAGCGCAGGTGACTTCATGGGTAATCTGGGCTTTGCTCCAAAGTGAATGATGGAATGGGCGGAGCAATCAGAACCGCAAGCGGTAGCGAGCGGGTCGATTCCAAAGAGGCACGCGACCTCAGAACCCGGTCAAATCTCACCTGGCGGACCCGGTCGCTTCGCTTGCGGTTCTGATTGCTTCGCAAATCTGTCGAGCTTACGAAATCGAAGGACTCTTGAGGCAAGCATGTGCAGAGCAAATAATCTGCGTAATCTGGATAGCTCTCCTTCAGACCATAGAAGCAGTCTTGCCTTCGACCTTTTGGATTCCCAGTTTAGCCATGCGTGAGCGAAGCGTACTGGGATTAAGTCCCAATATCCTTGCGGCGCCTTTGCCCCCGTCGATTCGCCATCCCGTGTTGTTGAGGATGCGGATGATGTACTCCTTCTCAATCTCCTCCAGGGTTTTATCTGCCGGCGCTAGCTCGCTCGCATCCGGCATCTCGAAGTGGTCGACGATCCGCAGGACGTTACCATCGGTGTTAATAACCGCGCGCTCGATCACATTCGCCAGCTCCCTGACGTTTCCCGGCCATGGGTAGTCCTGCAGAGTTCGCAGACTCGCAGGAGCAATAGCAGAAATCTTGCGACCGAGTTTTTGCGAGAACCTCTTCACAAAATGTTCGACCAAACCGGTGATGTCTTCCTTGCGATCTCTCAGGGGTGGAACGGTAATCGGAAAAACATTCAGGCGATACCAAAGGTCTTCGCGAAATGTGCCCTGCTCGACGGCGATCTTCAAATTTCGATTCGTGGCGGCAATGATGCGAGTGTCGACCTTGATGGTCTTTGCGCTCCCGAGACGTTCAAACTCGCCTTCCTGGATCACGCGCAACAACTTTGCCTGAAGTTCGAGCGGCAACTCGCCGATTTCATCGAGAAAGAGGGTGGCTCCGTTGGCGAGTTCAAAGCGTCCGATCTTGCGTGCTGAGGCACCGGTGAATGCTCCCCTTTCATGCCCGAACAGCTCGCTTTCAATAAGTGTCGGAGACAAAGCCGCGCAATTAACTCGGACGAGGGGCCGATCGCTCCTCGAACCCGAACTGTGAATGGCCCGGGCGACGAGTTCTTTGCCAGTGCCCGTTTCTCCAGTTATCAGCACCGTGCTTTCGGTCGGTGCGACTTGTTCGATCTTGAACAGGACGTACTTGGTTGCGTCACTGCGTCCTACTATTTCGTCAAAGTTGTGCGCGAGGTCGATCTCTTCGCGCAGATAGACATTTTCTTCCTCGAGTTTGTTCTTTAACTGGCTTACTTCTGTCATGGCTTTTTGCAAAGCGGCTTCTGCCTCTTTGCGTTCAGCGATGTTCTGAAGCGTGCCGCGCAACTTGCAGATGTTTCCATTCTCATTGCGTAGCACTTCGCCGCGCGCATTGGTCCAAACAGGATTACCGCCGGCCTGGATCAGCTCCACCTCGAGTTCGTAAGGGCGGCCGTCCTTTAGACTCTCTGCCATGGCTGATTTCAGGAGTTCCCAACTCGCGGGCGTGTACACGGACTCGTTCTCCTCAAAGCTGGGAGGCGGCATTGCCGGATCACGGTTCGTCATGCGGTACATCTCGTCCGACCAGGTAACAACGTCAGTATTAGGATCCCACTCCCAACTTCCGACTTTCGCGAGGCGCTGGGCTTCGCTGAGTTCCTGCCGGCGTTTGAGCAGCGCTTCCTCAGCGCGCCGGCGGTCGCTGACATTCATCGCCACGCCGCGAAGGCCCACCGGTTTACCCTGTTCATCCCGAATTGCGGTCAACTGCGACTCAATCCAGACTACGCGACCATCTTTGCTCCAGCATCGAGCTTGCACGATTCCATCTTCACCGCTTGCCAGCACGCGTGCAATCGCAGCCTTAGCCTGTTCACGATCCTCTTCAACCGAGACTGAAAACCAGAAGTTTGGTTGTGACTGCCATTCCTCGGCGGTATAGCCCAGCACCTTTTCCAGGTAAGGACTGACAAACGTATTCTTCGGAAGATAGTCGTCGTCCTCCAATCGAGATTCCCAAACAACACCAGGAACATTTGCGACGATTTCATCCAGACGTTGGTGCTCCGCTTCTGCAAGTTGCGCAAAGCGAGTGCTTCTCTTTTCAGCCTGGCGACGTTTGACCTGGGTGAACAGCAGCCAAACGATACCCAAAGCCTGGACCACAATCAGCAAGATTGCGCCGATGATGCGCCCCTTATACAAGTCCCAAAACGAGAACTCTTTGTCGCGAACGATGCTGCCCGTGGGAAGTCTGCTTTCGGCAATGCCCCATCGCTGCAGCTCTCTCCAGTTAAAGATCGCAACGCTCGGAGCGGTTTGCGGCGGAATGTCGTGCGGCTTTTCCCCCGCCAGGATACGTAATCCCAGGCCGGCGGCGCTGTTGGCGAGAGCTTCGTAGCTGATCATTCGTCCGCCAACAACGCCGGGCCTGAATCCGGATTGAAGCACCAGGTAAATCGGCGCAGATGACGAGGGAGCCGTCAGAGAAACCGCCTCTGGTAGTGAGTAGCCATTGCCCTCGCGATCCAACAGGAAGTTCAGAAAGAAGACGATTGTGTTGGGCGGTCGAGCGGCCAAATCGTTGCGGAGTTCATGGATGGTCAGGTTGGTGAGATAGGTAAATTCTATTTGCTGTTCGTAAGGTTGGAACTCCCTGCGCGCGAGCCCTTCCCAGAACTTATCTGTGCCCGAACTCCCTGTTACAACTACGACTCGCCGCGTGCCCGGATGCAGAGACAGTGCCAGATCCAGTGCAGGTTTCAATTCGATTCTTCCTTGAACCCCGGTTACGTTCTGCCCAAGATCAAGCCCATCGCTTTCCTGCTCAGTGGTGTTAACAAATACTTTGGGCGTATCCGGAAAAAGCTCATCCTGATGTTTGAGCAGGAACTTCAAACCTGCCGATCCCAGCGTAAAGATCACATCAAATTTTTCTCCGGCGTACTTGCGCTGAAGAAACTTGATCATCTCCTGTTCATACTTCTCATCGGGAATTCGATGATTATCCAGAGACTCGCTGTAGAACTGGACACGACCGGGCGAACGTTCTTCCAAAGTAGAGCGCAGGATCTGACTTACCATGACAACGGTTGGAAGGTTGGGGTCCGTGCCTGAGAAGATCAGAACCTTCTTCGGCGGTTCGGCAGCTGAAGCTAAGGTCGTAGAAAGAAGAGGTATGAAGACGACGAGGATCAGCAGCAATCGAATGATGCGATTAGGTGATGCTGGTACTGCGTGTGATGTCTGGTCCAATCCGGCGAGACTGTAATCTGAAGAGACAGAGATTTGCGCGCAGGCGTATGGGCTCCTGAAGAGTGTGCCTGACAAATGCCGCGACATAAACGCGGGGAGAATTGGGAGCGATCTCATTGATTTTTTTCAGCCGAACAAGAAGGGAACTATCCGAAATCACACGCCTCCAATTTCATTTGCCTGTTCCGCTGATAGTACTAGCTGGAGCCTTCAATTCCGAAGACTTTAACCTGCTGACTCACAATATCTCGTGGCCGCTACAGAACCGCATTGAACGCACAGCGGTGTCGGGTCGGGTGGGAGACTTGGCTCGAAGCCGTGACTATTTACGACGGCCAGGCCCGCGAGTTCAACAGATCACCAATGAAAATCCACCTGACGCGTTTGATTGGCAGCAAAAAGGGGGTTGGAGACTGGCGAAAAGTTACACTGTTCGCCAGAGACCTAACAATCCGTAGAAACACTGGCTCGGCCGGCTTTGCACAAAAGTCGGTACATCATTACGACGCTTTCGCCCTTATTTACCCCAAGCTTCAGTTCGGGGATCCCCGTACTCCATTGCCACCGGGAACCATCTCAATGGCAATAACAAACTTGGCTCATCAATGTCCGACATGCTTCATCAGCTTGTCGTCGAGTTTCACAACATTCAACTGTAATGCACATTGAGAGTTCCCAATCCAGACGACAAGCTGAAGAAGCATGTCGGACATTGATGAGCCAAGTACATTGTTACCATCTCAGTGGTTCCGGTCCGCTGCTCGTAGGTCGCAACTGAACCATCCACCCACTGCCGTGGGGGGGGATTTCGGACGTAACCGGCTATGAACGTCGGGCCTTACGGGACTAATCTCAACAGCACTTTCAGCACCTTCGGTTGAACTCTGTTATCTTCGCCACCGTCAGTTCTTGAGGTTCGAATCGTTGCACGAGAACGCCATCGATCAGTCGACCACGTTTGCGCGGATGATCACTAGATTAGGCAAACTAATAAAGGCCAACTTACGCAGGCGCGTGTCTGCGTTGAGATCGGAGCATTCTGCGGTTAGCTTGCCACCCATGTCGCCGCGCCTCTTATTTGTCTTTCATGGCGGAGCCAAGAAATGGACGGAGACTGGGAAAGAATTTTACCGGCAGAAAGCCGTCTTCCGGGAGACAGTCCAGCAATGCAGTCGGGTCGTCGAAAGCTGTTCGGGCTTCAAAGCATCTGATTGTTTCACAGATCATGAGTGGGAAGTGGGCAGCATGGAAGAAGTCGAACGGCGTCATATCATCATGTTGTCCGTTGCTGAACTGGCGCTGTGTAACTTATGGCTGTCTGAGCGGATTGAGCCCGACGCGGTGGTTGGCGTTTGTTCTGGAGAGATTGCTGCAGCCTATGCTGCCGGCGCTCTGTCGCTCGAAGAGAGCACCGCGATTGCTTGTTCTGTCGCCTGGTTAGTGACTCAGACTCCACTGCCCGGCAGCTTCATGATGCTGGCGCTCGGCTTTGAAAAGGCTTTGCAACTCAGTCAGCAGTCTCCGGCACACCTGAGTATCAATCTGGAGTTTAGTCCGATCTCAACGATGGGCTATTCTGCGGCCGCTGATGCTAGCGCAGTTCAGAATTTCCTGACTGAGAATGGTGTTGAGTATCGCGTAGTCCCGAGCGAATTTCCTTACCACACGCCTCGCTCAGCCGTATTGAACGGAACAGAAGAGAAGTTGTATCAAGTACAGCCGCGACCATTAACCCGTGGGTTCTACTCCGCAATGGCTGGCAGCTTAATTCCTGCGGGCACAATCCTTCGTTCGGATCATTGGTACTCCGCATCGCTCACTCCCGGAATGTTTGGCCGTGCGATAGGCGCTGCGCTGGATGATGGATATAGAGTCATGCTCAATGTTACGGCTAATGCGGCAATGAAACCGGGAATCGAACAATCAACCGACGTGCGGCAGGTGAAAGCGTTGATTCTTGATTCACGTGGGCGCAATGAACCGGAGCTTGAAACCTGGAGTCAGTCACTTCTTTCGCTGAAGGCGGCAGGTCTTGTGAAGGAACAGAGTGGAGGCGGCAGGTCATCCATCTATCCCACTGCCAATGCGAGTACCCTGGATCTGTTGAGAGCGGACTCAGTGCAGAATCCCTATCCGCACTATGCCGAGTTGCGCAGGACACGCTCCGTACATTTTCTTGCCAAGCATGGATTCTGGCTGGTGGTGACACACGAAGCTGTTGTTCAATGCCTCAAACAACCACAGCTGTTTTCCAACTCGCCGGGACAGCAACTGGATCCCGCACTGGTCGGCGCCGACCCTCCCGCTCACACCCGTGTGCGGCGCATCATGAATCCTTACTTTTCTACTGAATCAATTTTGTCGCTGGAGGAATACACGAAAGCCTGCGCAGAAAATTTGTTGGACCAGGGACGTCCGGAAAGGGAGTTCGACATCGTGTCCGCTCTCGCCACGCCGTTGACCGAGTCGGTCATTGGGCACTTTTTGGGACTTAGCGACGAAGAGACCGCGGGGCTGCGCGAGCGTCTGACTCCTTTTAAATATCGTCTTGATCTCATTTCCGGCATTCTTGAAGAGTGGATTCGCGATTACACGGTCAAGGGCCAACCGTCAGCCGGCGGTGGTCTTTGCAGTCAACTCCTGCAAACGCCGAACGACGAAACACTGACACCGGGTGAGCTTGCGAGCGTGGTGAAACTTCTCTGGATCGCTGGAACGACAACGACAAGCATGTTGATCTCAACTGCTGTGCTGCTGTTATTGCGACATCCAGACATCCGTAAAGAGCTTGAGGCAGATCTGCAACTAGTGCCCCAATTCGTTGAGGAAGCTTTGCGCTTTGATGCCCCGGAACAGATGGCATGGCGCGTCGCCAGGCAGGAGGTTGAACTATCCGGCGCCAGTATCCCCGCGGGTTCCGAAGTACGATTTTCTCTGGGGGCGGCTAATCGTGATCCTGAACACTTTCCTGAGCCCGATCGCTTAATCTTACAGCGCACTCCCAATGACCATCTCTCATTCGGCGCTGGCCCACACTATTGCCTGGGAGCTCAGCTCGCGCGCCTGGAAGCTCGAGTGGCGCTTGAAACACTGTTAACCAGGTGGCCGAATTTTCGCACTGCGCGTCATCTCTCCACAATTGCGTATCTTGAATCGTTTCACTTTCGGGCGTTAAAGAATTTGTTCGTTGCGGCATCATGAATGGTTGGGATGTTGGACAGGAATGAGCAGATAAGTTTGGACGGCCTCAATGCGAGCATCGAGCGCGGGCTTGATCTACTTCAACGTAGCCAGTTGCCATCGGGCGAATTCAAGGTCTACGTGTCCACCGACCATTCGTTAAGCAAAGACTGCATCGTTGACAGTACGCCATTCCCTACTGCACTAATCGCCCACTCGCTCGGGTTTTCCGATTCAGAAAAAGCAAGAGCAATGCTCGCCAAGGTGTTTCAATTTTTTCTGGCGGAGATGGAAGGACCGGGCCTCTGGCGTTACTGGACAAGAAAGCATCAGTTTCATAATGATATCCCTCCCGACTTGGATGACATTGCATGCGTGTCATCCGTGTTGCGTCAACACGGCATTTCTTTTCCCTCGAATCAGCATCTGGTCATGGCCAATCGCAGCCAGGATGGATTGTTCTTTACCTGGATCACTCCGCGCTGGCCCTTGCCGTTGGACTTCGCTTATTGGCGCGTGGTTTTTCGCCAGTGGTTAAGTCCGATCAGAAACTACTATTTTTGGAAGCTTAACGAATCAGCGCCAGGCGATGTTGATTGCGTTGTCAATGCCAACGTGCTGTTTTATGTTGGTGAGAGCCCTGAAACACAACCAGTCATCGACTATTTAATTAACGTAATCCGGCGGTATGAGGAAGGTTGCTGTGACAAGTGGCACCTGAATCGCTTTACGCTGTATTACACCATCTCGCGGAACTATCATTCCGGCGTTCAGCAGCTAGCCTCGGTTCGGGAAGAGATCATCGCCCGGATCACAGCAGCCGCCAACACTGATGGTTCAATCGGGGACAACGCGCTGGAAACGGCGTTGGCGATCTGCGCACTGCTTAATTTGAATAGCTTAGTGCCAGAACTCGGGCGGGCGGTTCAGTTTTTACTTGCTGCACAACGACCGACCGGGGATTGGCCCGCAGTTGTTCTCTACTATGGTGGGCCGAAAAAGTATTACGGATGGGGCTCTGAAGATTTGACCAGCGGATTTTGTTTGGAAGCCTTATTGCGCTACAGCAGTACAGCTGCCACCAGCTTTGCCGAAAAGGTCTGCGACGAGACTTAACGTCGAAGCTTGAGAATTACCTGGCTCGCAAACTTTTGTGCAAAGCCGCGATGCCTATTGGTGCTTGTTCATCTGTGTCACGGAATGGCAAAACATCTCATTCATATCGGCTACCCCAAAGCGGGCTCGACCTTCTTGCAGGCATGGTTCGAGCAACATCCGGAAATGCGTTATGTGCCCGGAGGGTTGGGAAGTTTTCACAACATCTATGAACTGTGCCGGCCGACCCCCACGGTTCATAAATACCTGGTGACCAGTGCCGAGGGACTTTCTACGCCGCATCAGTACGTAGGCCTTCCGCGGACTGAAGCAGGACGTAAAGAACAGACGCCTGACCCAATCAAGAAACACCAGAAACAAATCTGCTCCGTGCTTGGGACTCTGTTCCCCGGCAGCACCATTCTCATCATCACGCGCGGGTTCAAGGGGATAATGATGTCGGGCTATTCCCAATATGTTCGTTCGGGAGGTGTATTGCATCTCGACGATTTGTGTGTTCAATTCGCTAATTGTCTTCAAACGGACGCGTC
>JANNON010000095.1:0-1718 GCA_031399105.1 Blastocatellia bacterium
TCCACTGCGATTTGGACTGATCCGTAGCCAGTTACAACGATCACTTCAGTAGTCGGTCGCGCGTCTTTCATATGACGCATTACTTCGAGGCCATCCATGTCGGGCAATTGCAGGTCGCAGATTGCGAGATGATGTCCGCCCTGATCGAACAACTCGATTGCTTCGGCGCCGGTCGCAGCGCTGTCAACTTGATAACCTTCCTCTACGAGGTTCTGTTTCAACGAATCGGCCATCATGGGCTCGTCGTCCACGACAAGAATCCGCACGTCTTTATGCTCCACCTTATTCTCCTCCATACCTGGGCTTGTTCCTGTGTTCATTTCTGGAGTGCCTTCTTGCCTTAGATCGCTAACGGAAGGGAGATTCGTAAAGCATCGCGATCATGTTTAGCTGTGCCGCCGTGTGCGCTGATAATCTTGGCTGCAAGGGACATCCGAATTTCATCGCTGCCGGCAAACGAGGCGAACGGATCGTGATCAAGACTCAAGCCCAACCACTCAATCACCGCGCTGCCTTGCGACTGTTCGTGACTCATGTTTATTTTCAAAGGGGCGGCGCCATCGTTTGCCGGTCGTGCCTTCAGGGCTCCTACCGAGATGGCTTTAAATGCTTCTGCCAGCATCATGGGATCAAACTCGCCGGGCAAAGACGTCTCGGCAGACTCGAGCACAAACTGCCCGTTAAGTGCTCCCGTTGCGCCGGCAGGAGTACTGAGTGCTGTGACCACGCTGCGCATGATTTTCTGCAGGTCAATCCCAGGCTGTCTCTTCAATTCAATGGGTCGTCCAAACTGAACCAGGGTTGAAAGGTCACTCGCTGCCCGTTCGATTCCAGCCATAAGTTTGGCGACCGTTTCCTGTTCATCTGCTGGTCGCTCGCTCTTCTCCATCCGCTTCTTCAGAAACGTGGCATACAGTTTGAGACCGTTTAGTTGGTTCTTTAAGTCGTGGACAATCTGGACGGACGCGCGCCCTAGAGTTTGGAGTGAATCCTGGTCTTCCACTTGTGATAATAGAGGCTTCATCTTTTATTTGCTGCCAAGCCCGGTGCCAGCCGTGCGATGGTCAGGGGAAAGCACGGCTCTCAGGTGTACTAATAGAACCAAAACACCAAACTCGATGTGTTGTAATTCGATGCGGCATACTACCAAAAAAGACCGGCGTATTCTACTGATACAGTAGATTCAATGACTTAGCCGGTTATTTCGGCAACGCCGAGGCAAAACCAACAAACAACCCCCGTCCTCAAAACCAATGACCCTTCAGCAAAGGCCCACCAAGGTGTTGCTAGTCGAAGACACCGAAGACAACCGATTCATGATGAGGCGGCTCCTTGAAATGAGTTCGTTTGAAGTCGTAGAGGCTGTCAATGGGGAGGAGGCCGTGCGGATGGCCGGCGATGAACAGCCGGACATCATTTTGATGGACTTGAGCTTGCCGGTCGTCGATGGTCTCGGCGCGACTAGAAGGATTCGTGCGCTTCCGGCTCTGACCGGGGTTCCGATAATCGCCGTCTCGGCCCACGATACTGCCGACTTTCACAGTGAAGCACTCGCCGCAGGTTGTAATGCTTACATTACCAAGCCGATCGACTTTGCGGAGCTTGAGGAGTTGGTGGGAAAGTTGCTGCAAAGGTAGCGAAGAGTGAGAGGGGACGCGGGGACACGGGGAATGCGGGGACACGGGGAATGCGGAGCCTTTGGAGTGCGCCGACTTGTC
>JANNON010000124.1:0-7293 GCA_031399105.1 Blastocatellia bacterium
AAAAGTCATCAGGTCAGTACCACCTCGCGGTAGCGGGTGGGGGCGCACTAACGTGTTCTTTGGGGGTTTATGCTCGACTCAACAAAACACCCCACCCGCTACCGCGAGGTGGTACTGACCTCATGACACCCGATCGAATCGCGAATGAGCAAGCTGTATCACTACCCGCGAATGGAGTTAGAAAATTAGTTAGACCCTTAACGATTATGGAATGAGGCCTTGCACAATAGCTTCTTGAATATCTGTACGCCGAAGGCGTTGGCGAGTTAGCCCAGGTCTCCTAGCCCATGGGTAATCGGTCGCTCGCCTATTCAGTTTATTCTGAAGGAGTTTCACGCGGCTCCATGACTCTTTCAGCGTGACGACAATGTTTGACTGTCTTATCCCAGGGTACGAAACCCTGGGCTGGAATTCGCCAACTCCTTCGGAGTTAAGCCGCGAACTCATTCGAAGTTTGAGTTATAGAAGCCTATGAGCAGTAGGTCAAAGTTGGACAACAAATCCGCGCGGCAGAAAACTGACCTCTCTGAAGATCAGCCAGGCCTTGCAACGCCGCCACCACCAAGCAATTCAGGTGGAGGCAACTCACCCAGTTTGTTTCCCAAATGGCGCACCGCGATTCTTGGAACGCTCCTCGTGCTTGCCGGGCTTGCGGCGGCGCTCGTCACGATTCTCGCGCGTCGCACTAACGACACCAACCTCGCAACTGCCGCGGCGCTTTTCTCCCTTCTAATCGCAGGATTGCTCGCAGTCTTTGTCGTTCCACCGCTCGCGCGTTCAGCAAAGCTCGAAGTGCGAAATCTTGATCTGCCAATCGAGATCACCACCGGCGGCGCAATCTTTATCGTGATCCTGGTCGTGGTAGGTTTCGCTGCCTGGAACACGGGAAACAATCTGCTGTTCCTGGTTCTGTCGTTACTGTTTTCGACCATGTTTGTGGGCGCCATGACCGCGCGAGCATCGTTGCGCGACCTCGTCGTGTCGGCGCGATTTCCGGACCACATTTTTGCAGGCGATGCGGCGCCCGTGATCGTCACTCTCAAAAACACGAAGCGTCTGTTGCCTTCATTCTCAATTCTCGTAGAAGCACGCGGACCACTTCACTCAGATCTGAAAGGCGATAGCCGCAGCGTTCGCAAACTTAGGAAACAGACCCAAAAACGGATACTCGCGTACTTCACCTACATTCCTCACAACGCGGCCGCCGAACAGCGAGTCGCACAATCATTTCCCACGCGCGGACACCTCCTGATCAATGGGTTTGAGCTTTCTACTCGTTTTCCGTTTGGGTTCTTTCGCACACGACGCCGGCTTAGAGCACGCAATGTAGACATCGTCGTTTATCCCAAGCCTCTGCCGAAGAGTGACGACCTGCATCTCCTGCCGATGTACGCGGGTCGCATGGCGTCGCACCGGCGTGGCGCGGGTCACGATCTGTTTTCGTTGCGCGACTATCAACCGCAAGACGATCTACGTCACATCGATTGGAAAGCAACGGCGCGCTCGAGACGTTTGACGGTGCGCGAGTTCACTGCCGAGGACGAACGGCGTGTAAGTGTGATTTTCGATAATGCCGACTCAAAACTTCCGGATGAGGAATTTGATGAGAGGTTTGAAGCGGGCGTGGTCCAGGCCGCGTCTCAACTAAAGCACTTCATCGACGAGCGCGCTGAAGTGCGCCTGGTCATCGGAAACGACACGGGCCGATATGGCTCCGGACTGGAACACTTGTACGAGTGCCTGCGCCGGCTGGCATTAGTCGAAGCGGGGAAGAGTTCGGACGCTGCGGCGGAAACCGAGCGTGGACGGAGCGATGTTGTGCCTGATGAAGACTTCGCGATTCTGATCACCAGCGCGGCGCCGGGTACGATTCCGGCGAAGATTTGGAGATCGTCCCACGTAATCTATTACTAACCTTGCTGGGAGCGCGGACGGCCTCGTCCGCCAGGGGAATCGCCTCGAATTCAAATGTTACTTTCAAGGTCCTCAACGCGGTAGCGAATGGGGGCGGACGGGGCCGTCCGCGCTCCCAGGGAATCGCCTCGAATTCAAAGGTTACTTTCAAGGTCCATCAACGCGGTAGCGAATGGTGGGCGGACGGGGCCGTCCGCGCTCCCAGGGAATCGCCTCGAATTCAAAGGTTACTTTCAAGGTCCATCAACGCGGTAGCGAATGGGGGGCGGACGGGGCCGTCCGCGCTCCCAGGGAAGAGCGGGCGAGTCATGCAGAGCTTGAGGCTGACAATTCAAGAAAAACGGTCGAAAGTGCGATAACTGGATGTGCTATATTCGAATTCTCACCCCGACCCCACCACACAATTACTCTACTTAGGAGACACTAAACGAATGGCGAGCGTTATTACTGAGGCCCAGCGGCCTACTGCGATATCCGCCTATACATCGAAAACCGTTTGGCTAATCGGCGCCTGCTTCGTCCTGTCCGGAGCGACCGGTCTAATCTACGAAGTCCTCTGGGCGCGCATGCTGGGTCTGGTTTTTGGCGCGACGACACTGGCGATCAGCACCGTCTTGGCGGCTTTCATGGGTGGTCTCGCCTTGGGCAGTGCGCTCGCTGGTCGTTTGGCAAGCCGGATTAAAAGGCCGTTCCGAGCCTATGGAATCCTCGAAATCGGAATCGCGGTATATGCACTCGCAGTCCCGTTTCTTTTTTCCCTCGTGGACAATCTCTACGCCCTCATCTGGCAGAGCTTTCAGCCCGGCTTCTTCACGTTCAGTGTCTGGCGTTTCGTCCTCTCTTGTTTGATGTTGCTCGTGCCGACCACGATGATGGGCGCGACGCTACCGGTTCTTTCCGCTGCGCTACTGCGTTCGGCAAGTTTCAAATCGAATTCAGTGACGCGTCTTTACACCTGCAATCTGCTCGGGGCCATCTTCGGTACTGCGATCGCAGGGTTCATTCTCTTGCCGACACTCGGTGTGCGCACAACCATCTACACGGCCGCACTAATCAACGTGATTATTGGGTTGGTTGCGATCTACGTCGATCGCGGCAACACGGACGAAGAGGGTAGTGAAACCCGCGAGCCGTCTTTCGTTCGGGCGGAGGTCACTGCTGATGCGATTGCAGAGAGTCAGAAGTTCTGGTTGTTCTGTGCTTTCATTTCGGGCTTTGTGACGATCAGTACTCAAGTGGCATGGTCGCGTCTCTTGACCATGATCATTGGTTCCAGCACTTATGCGTTCACCATCGTTGTCTCGCTGTTCTTGATTGGGCTTTCACTGGGCGCTTATGTGATCGGGCGGAAGGACCATGCCGGAAAGCTGCGCGAAACTATGTTCAAAGTCGAGATCATTACCGGCATCTCGCTATTTCTCAGTCTCTTCGTGCTTAACGCAATTCCGCTATTTCTGGTAAACCTCGGAACATCTCTGAAGATTGGCAGTTGGGCCGGCTTGTTGGGATTGCAGATCCTGTCCGCGGCGCTGTTGATACTGCTACCAGCATTTCTTATGGGCATGGTGATGCCGTTGGTGCTGGTCTGGGCCAGCAAAGGTCACGACGCCAACTCAGTTGGACTTGTGGGACGTGCTTATGCAGTGAACACGATTGGCGCTATTGCGGGCGCGTTCTGTGCGGGCTTCTTCTTGATTCCACAATTAACCACCAAGCTGACAATCTCGTTTGCAGCCGCGCTTTGTATCGTAACCGCAGGTGTGGCGTTTCAACCGCGTGACAAGACGGCTGATGTTGATTTGCGGCGAGCCGTGGCGGTGGGGCTGTCAGTTTTGATTGCGCTGGGGGTTTTTCTGCGACCGCCGCGCATGAACGTCGCGGACCTTTCAATCGGTGCTTATGACGGTCTGGTGCGCGTGCTCGCAAAAACCCGCGAGGCGGCAACGGAAGAGGAAACCAGAGATAGAGGACCCGAGGACCATCGCTTGTTGATGTATGAAGAAGGTCCAACTTCGACAGTCTCTGTCCGCAAAGACTGGGACATAACCTCGTTGGCAATCAACGGTCGCACGAATGCTTCTGACCGCGAGGACATGCCGACGCAGGTGATGCTGGGACAGTTGCCATTGCTGGTCGCGCCCAACATCAAGAATGCACTGGTAGTTGGATTTGCCTCTGGCGTAAGTGTGGGCTCGATGCTGCAGTCGCCGATCGAATCCATTGAGTGTGTGGAACTCGAGCCTGCGACGGTGAACGCTTCGCGGTTCTTCGAGCACGTTAATAACCGGCCGCTTAACGATCCGCGTATGCGTCTGATCATTGATGATGCGCGCACCTATTTGCGGGTCACTCCGACGCGGTACGACATTATTGTCAGCGAACCGAGTCATCCGTGGGTTCCGGGCGTGGCGAATCTCTTTACGCAGGAATTTTTCGAACTGGGACGTGGCCGGCTCACCGACACTGGTGTCTTCGCTCAATGGCTTCAGATCTATCAGATGTCAACGGAGAGTTTGCGTTCGGTGCTCGCCACTTATCATAAAATTTTTCCGCACGTGCTGGTGTTTCGGGTTGGTGGCGCAGCGAGAGGGAAGGATTTGATTCTGCTCGGCAGTATGAAGCCGCTCAACATGAATCTGCTGCAGCAGCGATTACAGGATGCTCGAATCGGACCTGAACTCGCGCGGGTCGAGATGAGTCAGGAGTCGCAGGTGCGGGCGTGGTACGTTTGTGATGAGTCGCGACTGGGACCAGCGGTGGCCGGCGGCGTTATCAACACTGACGACAATATGCACATTGAAACGACTGTACCGAAGGAAGCATTCCTGCCGCTGATGCAGACGAATGCTGAGTGGATTAAGAAGCTGAGTGAGTAGACGATCTTCCGATCAATGCGGAGCCTTTGGAGTGCGCCGACTTGTCGGCGCTTTCACTTGGCGCTGAATGGCGCTTTCACTTGCGCTGAATAAGGAATGATGGCTGGAGTTCTCACTTTCAGATCGTCTTCAGCCGGATGGGAACGACTTGAGTTCCGTAGTTAAATGCGCCGACAAGTCGGCGCACTCCAAAAGGCTTGGCACATTTGAGGATTATTTTTCCAACAGGTACTTGAGCAGCAAGCTAGCTGCGGTCTCGCCGCTGCGAATGCAATCTGGAATTCCAACCCCTTCATAAGCACTTCCGGCCAGACTCAAACCAGAAAGCAAAGCCACGTGTTGATTGATTCTCTCGATCTTTTCGAGGTGTCCGACGTGATACTGCGGCATCGACTCTCGCCATTTAGAGATAGTCGTAAGAATCGGATCAGCTCTGACGCCAATCAACTCACGCAGGTCGATCAAGACCTTGCTCAACATCTCGTCTTCATCGAGGGCAAACATCTCTGGTTGTAAGGCTCCCCCAATAAAAGCACGAAGCAATACGTGATGGTCCGGAGCTCGGCCGGCGAACTTGACGCTGCTGAAAGTGCAGGCCAACAACGAACGACGTTCGATTAGCGGCACTACAAATCCGAAGCCGTCGAGCACGTGTGCGATGTCGGTTCGTTTGAAGGCGAGATTGATCGTGGCGGTGGATTCATACGTGATCGAAGAAAGTTCGCGCGCCAGACGCTCGTCGATATGTGTTAACAGCGAAGCAGCTGCGGGAGCGGATACGGCGAGACAGATCGCGTCTGCGACAATAACTTCGTCCGAGTGCAGTTGCACATTCCATCGCCCGATTGCCTCGTCGTGCAAAAGTCGTTTGACTCCGCTGTTAAGCCGCAAAGTGTTTTCCGTGAGTCTAGCGGCGAGCGTGCCCGTGAGCACTTGCATGCCTCGATCAAATGAAAGAAAGAGACTGTACCGAGCGCCACTGGTTCCCGATTCTGTTTTTGCTCGGCGCAACATGCCGAGAATCAGACTGCGATCCGACTGTTCAAGATCCAGGAAACGGGGCAGTGTCGCTCTTAAACTGAGCCGCTCGGGATCGGCGGTGTAAATTCCCCCGACCATTGGCTGCGCCATTCGTTCCAGTGCTTCGCGTCCCAACCGGCGCGTGACGAAGCTCGCCAGACTTTCCTCCGGCTGACCGTTTTGCCGCCTTGGCAACACGAGATCCAGCGCCATGCGCGCTTTTCCGGTCCAGGAAAAAATATCGCTCGTGATGAATGGCCAAAGACGAGTGGGAGCGAGTAGTTGAAAGCCTTCCGGAACGGGCCGGAGATTTCCGTTGCGGACAATGTAGCTGCGGCGGTGAAGAGCATTGGTTTCGATCAACTGCGATTCAAGTCCCAGTCGCTTTACGAGGTCCAGTGCCGCAGGTTTTTCGGAGATGAAAGAATCTGGGCCGCGTTCCAGCAGGAAACCATCGCGAGCTTCAGTCTCAACGATGCCGCCGGGTTTCGAGTTGCTCTCAACCAGGACGAACTCGAAGGCGCCGGGTGCTTTGCGTCGTGCCTCAGTTAGGTGGTAGGCCGCAGCAAGTCCACTGATCCCTCCACCGATGATGACTATTCGTTTCATTGAAGTGACAGCGTTTTGGAAACCTTAATCCTGATGTTTAAGAGCCTGTGAGACTCCCCGACAGGCCCTTTAATCCCTCATCTGGAATTTACACAAGTCCTTCAATCACTCACCTGGAATTTACCAAGAGGCAGCAATCACCAGGACAATCATCAGGGAGTGGACCACCTGCGCCGATGAATGCTGGCGCTTTGCCCGATAGTCTCTCTTCAATCAACTCTCGAATCATCTTAACAAACAGCGGATGACCGCCGGCGGTTCTTGCCCGCACCATGTTGATGCCGAGTTCGTCGGCGACGTGACGGGCTTCAGTGTCGAGATCGTAAATCACTTCCATGTGATCCGAGACGAAACCCACAGGCGCGACGACTACGTCTGAACCGGTCTCAAGCTCGCGCAGATACTCGCAGATATCAGGGCCGAGCCACGGTTGTGCTGGAGATCCACTCCTGCTTTGATAAACGAGTTGATAGTGATCATGCCCGACCGCAGCGGCGACCAAACGGCTCGTTTCCATTAACTGTCTTTCATAAGCTGAACCGTCCGCCATCGTTTGTGGAATGCTGTGCGCAGTGAAGATCAGCTTCGTCGCCGCTCGACGCGAAGGCGGAAGATCCGCGAGCGCAGTCGCGACGTTTTCTGCATTTGCCTGAACGAATATCGGGTGATTGTAAAAGCCGCGGAGCTTGTCGATGCGCGGTGCGCCTTCGCCAACTTCTCGCTGTGCGGTCTCAATGTTCTCGCGGTATTGCCGGCAGCTTGAGTAAGAACTGTAAGCCGAGGTTACGAAGGCAAGCGCGTGGTTGATCCCATCGGAGCGCATTTGTCTGATGGCGTCGGCGAGGAGCGGATGCCAATTGCGATTGCCCCAATA
>JANNON010000128.1:0-15767 GCA_031399105.1 Blastocatellia bacterium
TGGGAGCGCGGACGGCCTCGTCCGCCAAGCTGGGCCTCCAAACAAGTGCAAGTGGATCGCTCAAACTACTCGGCATTCAACGTGGCGGACGGGGCCGTCCGCGCTCCCAGCTTCACAACAGACTTCGCAGTCCTTCTTCGATTCCAATCTTCGGTTCCCAACCAAGCTGTTCGCGAATCCGCTTCAAATCCGAAACATAGTTGACTGGGACAGGGAACGTGCCGTGTGCATCGTCCGTAATCACCGGCTCCAACTCAATCATGTGCCCGATGCTCTCGGTGATTCCGCGCAAGCTAATCGCATTCGCTCTTCCGCCGCCAAGATTATACAAGCCGTTCGAACGCGGGGAGTCCATAAACGCATAGCAGGCGTTGGACAGATCATCCACGTGCAGAATGTCTCTGATGGGTTTTCCACCGAGGGGTAGTTGGATCGGCCAACCGCGCTTGATTGATTCCACGTAGTTGGTCACAAAGCCATACTCATTGCCGTCAGAAACGCGTGCGTACACCGCCGACATGCGAAAGATGCAATACCGAATGTTCCGTTGCCGCGCGTAGTACTCCACATATCGCTCTCCGATCAGTTTGGACCACTCGAGCGCGGTCTGATTGCGGTAATCCGTCGGACAACTTTCCGGCACTTCATCGTAGTTCGCGGCATGTTGGCCGTAGACGTCTTTGGTCGAAGCATAGATTAGAACCGCCGATGGCTTCATGTGCTGGACCAGCGCCGCAGTAGCTTCCGCATTGGTGGTGAAACACAGACGCGCCGCAGCCGGGTCTTTGTCGAGATGCGCTGCGAGATGGATCACAACGTCGTAATCGCTGACATAGGCCAGATCAGTGGCGTTGAGCAAGTTGCGATCTGATCTTCGCGAAAAATCGTCGGCACTAAAAAACCGGCGCACGTGAATCCCTAAATATCCGCTGCCGCCGGTTACCAGAATTTTCATGTTTGGTTCTTGGGAGCGCGGACGGCCTCGTCCGCTTGTCGTTGAATGCCCAGTTGAGTTCGATTACTTCATTGGGGCAAATCCCGCAGTTCCTTTGTTTATCGCGACTGCAACTGCCAGCAAACGAATATCAATTCGAAAGCGAGTCACGACGGTTGGTCGGTATGATGTTAGACTCATTTCGCGGTAAGCGCATCAAAGACTGTGCGTTGGAGGGTCACGGTATCGCGCACCAAACGAGGTGTCAATTAAGCCACAAATCAGAACCGGGAGCCGTAGCGCCCTGGGTCGCAGCTCAGGGGATTTCCTAAATCGAGCCATAAACAATGGCGATCAGGATTCTTTCCAAATCGTTCTAATCTTTGGTAACGACCCGGTCGCTTGCAACTCCATAGTTTAGATGCCAGTACGATACCCGCCTGAAAAACCGATCTCCTCTCGCACCGCGCAAGACACTCGCCGGTCTGGCCGAGTTGTTTCTTACGCAGAACCCGAGCCGAGTTTTTGGAGACGTTTTGCTGGTCGCGCATTTAGCGCGCCGGTGATCATTCCCGTAGTCGTAGTCGCCACCATTTGCCTGGCGGTGTTGGTTTACTACTGGACAGTGTTCTCAGGTCGCATCGACAACTTGCTTCAGGGCGAAGTCTTCACACGTTCTGCTGGAATCTACGCGGCCCCTAAACAACTGCGCGCGCGAGAATCGATTTCCAGCGAAGAGCTGATTGCGTTTTTAAAGCGAGCCGGATATGTGGAGAAAGGCCAGCAAGGCGACTCATCGCGCGGACGTTATTCCTTGAACGGCCAGACGCTGACAGTCGAACCCAGCGACAATGCTGAGGTTGATGGTCAGCGTGTCTTTGAGAGTGTGCGGATCGACTTCACACAGAACGGCAAATCGATCAACTCAATCTCAGAACTTAACGGTAAAGGAAAGCTTGATCGCGTAATGCTCGAGCCCGAGCTGATTAGCTCGGTTACCGGTCGCGAGCGTGCAAAACGGAAAGTAGTTGGCTTCAGCGACTTGCCGCCACATCTGGTGAAGGCGATCACGGTTACCGAAGACAGAGCCTTCTTTGAACACTATGGCGTGAACCTTCGCGGAATCATCCGAGCGCTGGTTCGCCGTTATGACACCGACCCTAACTCACCAATAGCCCGACAGGGTGGTTCCAGCATTACTCAACAGTTGGTCAAGAATCTATTGCTGTCTCCCGAGAAAACGCTCACGCGTAAAGTCTCGGAGGCTTACATGTCGATTATTCTCGAGACTCGCCTTTCGAAGAACGAGATTTTCGAGTTGTATGCCAACCAGGTTTACCTCGGCCAGCAGTCCGGGTTTTCGATTAACGGCTTTGGCGAAGCTGCCGATGCGTACTTCAATAAGGACGTCACCAACCTGACCGTTTCGGAAGCAGCCTTGCTCGCCGGCTTGATTCGCAGTCCCAATCGTTACAACCCTTATCACAATCTCGATACGGCGACCGCACGTCGCAATCAGGTGCTCGACAATATGGAGGAGACCGGCGCGCTCTTGAAGCCGGACTTAGACGCCGCGAAAGCAGAGCCTCTGAAAGTCGCTCCCGTTAAGGGTCGTATCGACATGTCTGACGCGCCTTATTTCGCAGACTATGTTCAAAGCCAGTTGGGCGACATCATCGCCGGTTCAGGTGCGACGGAACATCTACGTATTTACACGACCATCGATATGGATCTTCAGCGTGCTGCTTATGCAGCGCTCTCGAAACAATTGGCGGCGCTCGACAAAGTGCAGGCCAAACGATTTGAGCCAGGCACTCTGCAAGCGGCACTGGTTGCGATGAATGCGAAGACTGGCGAGATCGTGGCGATGGTCGGCGGTCGTGATTACTCAAAAAGCCAACTCAATCGCGTCACCGACGCTTATCGACAGCCTGGTTCAGTGTTTAAGCCGTTCGTGTACGCCACAGCGCTCAACACCGCATACGATCCCATTCCGCGAGTGATCACGCCGGCGACAACTTATGTAGACGAGCCGCGCACTTTCACTTTTGATAATCAGGAATATCAACCGGGAAATTTTGGCGACAGTTATTCCAACGTTCCCGTTACGCTGCGAGATGCCCTGGTGAATAGCCTGAATGTGATCACGGTTGACGTGGCAATGGAGGTCACGGTTGGACGAGTGATGAATCTGGCGGCGAAAGCTGGTTTGCCGAAGCCGCCGCGTGCTTATCCGGCGATGGCGTTGGGGACTAGCGAAGCAACGCCACTACAAATTGCTTCGGCTTACACGGCGTTTGCCACGCTGGGAACACGAGCCTCTCCAATCGCGATTAATCGAATCACGACCGGCAACGGAATGACGGTCGCGGCGCCGACATCGCAGAAGAATGAAGTGCTTCGGCCGGAAGTGGCCTACGTGATGACTTCATTCATGAAGGACGTAGTGAATCGTGGCACCGCGGCCAAAGTCAGGGCGCGTGGGTTGAAAGCCAATGTCGCCGGCAAGACCGGAACGTCACGCGATGGTTGGTTTGCCGGTTACACCCCTAATCTCGTTTGCGTTGCTTATGTTGGTTTCGATGATGGCTCGCAACTTGGTTTGACGGGAGCAAACTCTGCCTTGCCCATCTGGGCGGACTTTATGCAAGTCGCATTGTCAGAACATCCGGAGTGGCAGGGCGACTGGCAGATGCCGGAAGGCGTGCAGCAGTTGGAGATTAATCCGAAGACCGGCGAGGCCGCTCTTGCCGAAGATACGGACAGACGGGTTGAACTTTTTATCAATGGCACGGGACCCGGCGGCAATGACTCGGAGAGCGCGGAAGAAACTGCTACTCCGGAAGCCGATGCTGATGCGACACCCGCTGAGACTGAAGCTGAAGAAACTGAAGTCCCACCTATTCCGTCGCCGACGCCGCGCGCTCGCACTGACAGTCGAACCACTAGTCCGCCTGACGCGTCACGATTGGAAGGAACGATTACGCTGGATATCGATCCAACTACTGGTTTGATTGCCGTGGAGACTTGTCCGGTGGTGCGGACGCGGACGTTTGTGCTGGGGGCAGAACCGCGAAAGTATTGTGGGCCCGAGTATCACCGCGGGCGAACCAGCGATCCATCCTCGAGTCGCCCACGAACGGTTGCCACACCGCGGCGGTGAGATTTGGACGACATTGCTGGGAGCGCAGGCGTCCTCGCCTGCCCGCGTTGAATGCCGCCAACTTTATTCTTGAATTGTCCCTCCCATAATTCGCGGAGGCGCAACGGGCAGGCGAGGACGCCTGCGCTCCCAGCAGGAGACGAAGAGCGGCTTCAACATCCCGTAGGGATTCGCCCCTACAGGGCGACTGATACTTCAGTCTACAAACTATAAACATTGGACGCCTACGGCGCCGTCTCCTGAGCACTCCTAGTTGACCACTTCAATCCGGCAATCTGATCCCGTTTGCAGGATTAGTTTTGGCCCAGCGCCTGTCTTAACGTCTCCAACGCCAACGCCGCCGCGTGTTGTTTCCGGGATGGCAGACCACCTACCGCAGCAACAATCTCCTGCCTGGTTAACGTCAGCGCTGCCGCGATAGTCTTTCCGGTAAGCAACTCGGTCAAAGCTGATCCGCACGCAATCGTTGGCGGACAGCCATACGCCAGAAATCGCACCGCTACGATTCGCCCATCGTTGATCTGCAATGCCAGACGCAAACGGTCGCCGCAAATCGGGTTTGTCTCCTCTACGACTACGGTCGCCTCGACGAGTTCACCGGCGTTCCGTGGATTGGTAAGGTGATCGTTGAAGAGGTTTGAGTAGGGCACGTTCCTTAGGCCAGTGCTTTATTCAGAGGCGACAACCGGCGCAGCCTCTCGACTGATCCGGCTAACACTCCAAGCACGTAGTCCACATCTTCTTCGGTGTTGTCTTTGCCAAAGCTGAAGCGAATCGATCCGCGTGCCAGTTCATCATTTCTCCCGAGCGCCTGAATCACCGGTGAAGGCTCCAGCGTTCCGGATGAACACGCCGATCCGGTCGAGACCGCAACGCCTTGAAGATCCAAACTGATCAAAAGACCCTCACCTTCAATGAAGCGAAACGAGATGTTTGAAAGATGGGCCAACCGACGGTCTCGCCTCCCGTTAAGAACAATGTCGTGGATTCGCGCGGCCACTTCCTGCTCAAAACGATCTCGCAGCTTGCGCACGTGCTCGGTTCCTGGTCCAAGTTCTTCGCGGGCGATGCGTGCAGCTGCGCCGAAAGCCACGATGCCGTGAACGGATTCGGTTCCGGCACGCCGTTCACGCTCTTGATGTCCGCCGGCATTCTGCGGCATCAAACGCACGCCTCGTCTAACGTAAAGGGCGCCCGTGCCTTTGGGCGCATAGAGTTTGTGAGCCGACACCGACAAGAGGTCGCAACCTAGCTCGTCGACGTTAAGTTCCATGCGGCCCGCGGCCTGCACGGCGTCGGTATGCAACCGTAGGTGGCGGTTACCGCGTGTGCGCTCCTCGAGCACCAGTTTTCCAATCTCTTGAATCGGCTGTACCGTCCCTATTTCGTTATTTGCCAACATCACCGAAATTAGAATCGTGTCTGACCGAATTGCCGCGCGCACGTCGTCGACACGAACAATGCCATCCTCGTACACCGGCAGTCGGGTAACTTGCCAACCACGCTTTTCCAAAGCATCGCAGATTCCTCGTACCGACGAGTGCTCAATCGCAGAAGTGATCAGGTGACGACCGTGATTCTCGGAACTCTCTGCCAGACCACGAATGGCCAGATTGTTGGCCTCGGTGCCGCCTGAGACGAAGACGATTTCGTTTGCCCTGGCCCCTATCAATTCGGCTACGTCTCTCCTCGCGCCTTCCACGGCCGCCCGCGCTTCCTGTCCATAGCGATGCACGCTGGAAGGATTGCCGAATTTGCTCGTTAGAAACGGCAGCATGGCCGCGACTACTCGCGGATCGACGGGCGTCGTAGCGCTGTTATCCAAGTAAACCTGGCGAATTTGGGATACCAAGAGTTGCAGCAACCTTCTGCCAACCGATTATCGACTGGCGTCATCTGAATGGCGGTTATTTGCTGAAAGGGCTCGTTCGTTCGAGTCTAGGGGGCGGCGACAACATGGTCAAGCAGGTGGAAAAGCACTTGTCGGTGCTTGCGGCTTTGCCGCCTTCCTTGCGGTAAGCCTCTGGCTTACCGATTAGCTCCACTTAAACTGAGGCTGCGCCTTGAATCAGAGGCATAGCCTCAAAAACAGATTGAACCTGCCTCGGTAAACCAGAGGCTTACCGCAAGGAAAGCGGCAAAGCCGCAGGCATAACCCGGCATTCCAAAACTCTTTTAATTGTTGCCGCTCGATAATGAGTGGTAGCATCCAATCGCACGAGGTTGGCTCTCCCAAGACTTTACGGCTGCCCCTGAGCCGCAGATCTCTGGAAGGACACTATGAAACATATGAAGCTTCTGTTACTGGGCCTGCTCACCTTGGCCGTTATCCCCTACTTTGGAATCGTGCCGGCAAGCGCACACGTAAGCGCGCAAAATCAATCGACCGCACTCGAACGTGGTTATCGAACCGGTTACTCCGATGGGTACAACGCCGGTTTCAACGATGTGAGTAACAAGGCCCCGCGCGATTATCAGAACAAAGAGGATTTTCAGCGCGCGGAGCGGTCTTACAACGAAGTCTGGGGACCAGTTGAAGACTTTCGCGATGGCTACCAACAGGGTTTTGAGAGCGGCTATAACGCCGGATTTGATCGCCAGTCGTTCAACTCAAACATTCCCAGTTCATTAAAGCGTCGCAGGCCCAATGAGGTGCAGACGACCGATGTTCAGACCGGCAGCCAGCAGCCTGACAGTCAGCAGCCCAGCCAGGCTCCTGCGTCCGCTGGCATTCCGAATCAGGAAAACCAGGATCAGCCGGCCGTCAACGCGAGTGTGCCCGCGTCCTTACCACGCAACTCGGTGATGCTCGTCGAATTAACGACTAGCATTTCAACTGAGACGACTCAGCGCGGAGATCGTTTTCAGGCGCGTGTAGTCGAACCGCGTGAGTTTGACGGAGCGACGGTTGAGGGCAGGGTCACTGCCGTAAAGCGCCCAGGCAAAGTAAAAGGTGTTGCTGAACTGCAACTGATTTTCGAAACCATGCGCTTGCCAGATGGCCGAGTCACGAGTTTTAGTGCGGACATTATCGAGGTGGTTCAAATGGGTGGAGGCGACGGTGTGGCGACCGTTGATCCGGAGGGTGGCGTGCGTGGCAAGAGCTCAACCAAAAACGATGTGTCGAAGGTTGGTGCGGCCACAGGGATCGGCGCCATCATCGGCGCGATTGCCGGTGGCGGCAAAGGTGCGGCCATTGGCGCCGCGATTGGTGGTGGAGTAGGAACCGGAGCGGTGCTCAACGACCGTGGCAAAGATATTCGTTTGGACCAGGGACAGCAGTTGAGAATCCGCACGGCGAGCGACACTAATATCGCGCTCAATCGGTAGCCGCAGATGTTGCCGCTGATTTACGCGGATGACGCAGATCTGAAAAGAAAGTAAGAGTGCGGGTTGCTGCGGCCAAACCGCCAGGCAGTTTCATTTGTTCTGATCCGTGTCATCCGCGTTAATCCGCGGCCAGCAGACTTTCCTTTCACAGGACGCAGCTCAGTGACAACGAAACTGCGTAACAATAGAACGCGAGGGCCGGATTCGAAGGGATCACGTCCTCGCGTTTCTGCTTCCGCAAGCGTTCAGTCACCAAATTCCCGCGTAATCAGTCTCACCACCGACTTTGGTACCAGTGATTTTTTCACGGGAGCCATGAAGGGCGTGATTCTCGCGGACAATCCTCGAGTGCACATCGTTGACATCACGCACGAGATCCCGCCGCAGGACATTCAATCTGCGGCGTTTACTCTACTCGCGGCTTATCGTTCCTTTCCTTCCGGGACCATTCACGTTGCTGTAGTCGATCCCGGCGTTGGCTCGAATCGTCTGCCGATTGTGCTGGCAGCGGGCGCGTTCTTCTTCGTTGGTCCAGACAACGGGATCTTTAGTTACATCTGCGAGAGGGAAGCCGAATGGCGTGCTTTTCAGATCGCGAACGACAAGTTCTTTCGAAAACCAGTCAGCCAGACTTTTCACGGCCGCGACGTTTTTGCCCCGGTAGCTGCGGCACTCTCACGCGGACTAATGCCCGCGGCTTTCGGTCCCGAGGTCGAAGATCTGGTAAGGCTCGAATTGCTGGAACCTCAGCAACTCCAGAATGGAAACGTCAGGGGTCGCATCATTCACATTGATCGCTTTGGAAACTGCGTGACGAATTTGGAGGAGAAGCATTTGGACGGGACAGGCGTTTCACTAGCGATCAACGGAAAGCTTATTGGTTCAATGCGTAAGTTCTTCGCTGAGGAGAGCGAGAGCAGATCAAAATTGTTCGCGATCGTGGGCAGCACCGGGTTTGTTGAGATAGTCGCGCGGAATGCGTCGGCTGCGAAATTTCTTAAGGCGCGGAGAGGACAGGCGGTCATTGTTAGTCGTTGAAGCAAACTTGGTGGAGGCTTGCTCTCAGGCTTGGGACTTGGGACTTTGGTCTTTGGTCTTTGGTCTTTGGACTTTGGTCTTTGACTTCTTGCTGGATTAGAGGGTCTCAAATCTCAAATCTTCAGATCTCAGATCTCAGAACAAGACAAAGCCAAATACAAAGTACAAAGCACAAATCCCAAATCCCAAATCCCAAATTCCAAATTCCAAATTCCAAATTCCCCCTTAACTTGTCACTCAATCGCCACTTTGTTATCTTCGATTCACTTCAAAAACAAACATTATGGCTGACAAAGTAAACGCATCCCCTGCTAGTTCTGCCACCGGCCTCCGAGGTGTGGCGGCTGCGAGCTCCTCAATCTCTGATGTCAACGGCGAAAAAGGCGAACTGATCTATCAGGGCTACAATATTCACGAACTGGCAACTGAATCCAACTTCGAGGAAGTCGTATTCCTGCTCTGGAACAAACGTCTACCAACTGCTGCCGAACTCGAGGAACTTAGAAAGTCGCTACGCGCAAATTACGCGCTGCCCAAAGAGATCATCGGCCTGATGAAGCAGTTTCCGCGTGAAGCCGATCCGGTCGATGTTCTGCGAACGACAATCTCTGCGCTTGAGTTCTACGATCCCCACGCACGCGATGGGTCACGCGAAGCCAGTGTGAAGACCGCGATACGTTTGACGGCACAGTTTCCGACGGTTGTCGCGGCGAGTGATCGCATTCGCAAAGGCCTGGAACCAATCGCTCCCGATCCCGAGCTCGATATTGCCGCGAATTTTCTCTACATGCTCAATGGCGAAGTTCCTTCGGCTGATGACGCGCGTGTTTTTGATGCCGCGTTAATTCTGCACGCCGATCACGAATTGAATGCTTCCACTTTCACTGCGCGCGTAGTCGCCGGAACCCTGGCGGACATGTATGCCGCGGTCACTGCGGCAATCGGAGCACTGTCTGGTCCGCTGCACGGTGGCGCGAACACCAACGTAATGAAGATGCTATTGGAGATTAGATCGCTCGAGAATGTAGAAAGTTATATCGAACGCGCGCTGGCTGAGAAGCGAAAGATCATGGGTTTCGGACACGCGGTTTATAAGACCGAGGATCCGCGGGCGACTCACTTGCGAAGATTTTCCGAGCAGGTAGGAAAGCAAGCCGGCGATACCAAATGGTACGAGATGTCACGCAAGGTGGAAGAAGTGATCATGCGTGAAAAGGGACTTTTTCCAAACGTAGATTTCTTTTCGGCCTCGACTTATTACATGATGGGAATTCCACTCGATCTGTACACGCCGATTTTTGCCGTGAGTCGCATCGCTGGTTGGACGGGCCACGTGCTCGAACAGTATGCGGACAACAAACTGATTCGGCCACGTGCGGAATACATTGGCGAGCGCGACCAAAAATACATCCCAATTAACGAGCGGTAGAAAAAAGGTACTGAGTGCTGAGTTCTGAGTACCGGCTTCGCCCACTCGACCCCGGAACTCAGCACTCAGCACTCAGCACTTCGGTAGCCAGCACTATTCCTTTGCGAAGATCCGGTTCGCTTCCTCGAGCGTTTCCTTCGATCCGATGTCATACCAAATTCCCGGTACCTTCCAGACATAAATCGGCGCCTTCTGGTACAGCCACTGCACGAGCCGTCCCGGCTGATCGGGATTATTCTTCTCTTCGACGTACTGGCGAATCAGCGGCAACGAGGGTTCAGGATAGTAGTAAAGCGCGATTGCCGTCAGTGTGCTTTTCGGATTTGCCGGCTTCTCTTCAAAGTAGGTGACTCGCCCATCTTCATCGATCTCGATCGCATTGAATTTCTTGACCGCTTCGAGATCGCCCACGTCGTAGACACCAATCACCGGAGCCTTCTTCGTTCGACAGAAATCACCAAACTCTGACAAGTCGTTGCTGAAGAGATTATCGCCAGCGACAATGATCACGTCGTCTTTGATCTCTTCCTTTGTTAGGACCAGGTTGATATCGCCAATTGCGCCGAGCTTATTTGTGTCATCGGTCGAACTATCGTTAACGACTGTGATCGGCGCGCCGGGATGTTTGGATTTATAAGTTTCGGCCCAGCGCTCAAAGTGGCCAGCGAATTTCTCGTTGGTTACAACGTAGACGCGGTCGATAGTTTTGATACCTAAAAGACTCGCCAGCACGTGTTCGATCATCGGTTTGCCGGCGACTTCGAGCAACGGTTTGGGTTGGTTTAGGGTGAGTGGATAAAGGCGTGTGGCATACCCTGCCGCTAGAATGATTAGCTTCATTACCTGAATGTTGTCCTTGTTCGTTCTGGTTTAGACAACATTCTAGCGTGAATCTTCAGCAATGCACGAAGCCCACTAGATTATGCTTTAACGTTTGGTAATTTGCAGGTCTGGATGGTGTCTTCAACTACGGATAATTTGCAGGTTGGGAAGGTGGGTAAGCGAAGCGCACCCCCGCAGAAGCGTGGCGTAACCAGTCCCAATTCTAAGGTCCCAGAAAAAGGGGACGCTACGCTTGAGCGGGGGTGCGCTTCGCTTACCCACCTTCCCAACCTGCAAATCTTCAACCCTTGCATGATCCACTTCGGAGCTGTAAGCATTTTTTATCTGCGTTAACCTGTGGCCTACTTTCAGTTCGACTTTGCGGCGGTTGTCTCTTTCGGCTGGATCGTTGACATGTAATAGCCGCGTCGCGAACTCACTTCTAACTTGCGGAGTTTGCCCTTCGCGTCCGGCGCTTTGACTCTAAGTTCGAGATTATGCAATCGCCCATCATCCGTCTCATTCTCAGCGAGTGAAAACCCAAGGCTATAGCGCGCAGTAAGGTTACCGATGATCTTGCTCAACCCGGTGCCATAATCTTTCACTCGGCTCACTCGCACGGCTTCACCACCGGATTGTTGGGCCAGTCGCTTCGCACTGCCATACAGACTCACACCCGCCCAACCGGCAACCGGCTTACCGATCGGCATCAACAACTTGAACAGCGTCTTGAGTTCAACTGTGAGTGAATTGAAGATCACATTGTTGCGGATCAGGATCTGTTCGGTGGCGTCGCGGTCTTCAAAAAATATGGGGGCTATCCCATCTGATACCCAGACGATGGCGGGTTGCGAGTTGGGCCGTTCTTTGTTCGCCGAGCGCGTGGCTTCTCTGACGGCCGCGGCCATGTCATAAACGTCGTCCAGTTCAATCTCTACCTTACCTGAACCGCTGGTCCGCTTGATGCTGATCGAGCCGTCGGTTTTCGTCGTGCGCGTAACCACGGCTCCGTTCTTGCCCTTGATCGTTTCCGTTTCGACGACATCTGTTGCCGGACTCGTTGCGGGCGCCGACGCTTTGTCACCGGACTGTTGCGGGTTAGTCGACAAAGAAATGCTGTTGCCCTTATTGCTCGCGTCTTCGGCCCGGTCATTGATGTTGTCAGCCGTATTCAGATTGTTCTCGACAAAGTCAGGCACACGCGCCAGGGCGGCACCGAGTTGCGCGCGGTCATTTGTGAAGCTGGTCAGCCAAACACGCTTTTCATCTTCTCCGATGTTCATGGCCAGCAAGCCGACTTCGTCGCCCGGAGGCAGCTTCGCCAGTTCCTCTGCCATTGCTTTGATAACTTCCGGTCGCTTCAAAAACCGTCCCGCGCCGTCCTCGCGACAGTCCAGGATGATGACCAGCGCCAGCGGTTTTCGCGCCTGCCCTTCGCGAGTGAAGTAAGAGATCGTCCGCGGCTCACCGTCATCGAGTAACTCAAAATTCTCGAGCTTTAGATCCGCGATCGGAATCCCGGTGCGTTTCTCTTTCACGAGTGCGTCCATGAACACGACTCGGGTGTTGACCCGAATAGTGTCTTCAACATCTTGCGCTGCGACCGTGCCTACTGAACTTAGCAGCAGTGCGATCGAGAACAAGATGAGCAGCAGGTCTCCGGAAAGACGAAAAGGCGCAAGGTAAATCCGTGTCGGCGCTGAATTGAGAGAGCGGAGCTGCACCATGCGCCTTTGCGTCTGTGCGGAGATTCGTTGTTTTGTTCGCATCGTCATTACTCCTGATCGTCAACGATAGTCGCGTCGTCGGTAATCGTTTTTCCGAGTTCGTCCGGATCCTTTAGTAACTGCGCTAGTGTTTGCTGTGACACATTCACCTGCACCACCACGCCTTCATGCTTCCCAATTGTTACCACCAGAACATTCCATTTCTCCCCCACGGCTCGAAGGAAAACGAAATTCTGCTCCTCCCCTTTTGCCGATACTGTTTGAATGAATGGGGTCCATTCGTTTGAAAGCAGCGCGGTCAGCGATTGGCGAAAGTCCGAAACCTTACCGCGTGGAATAAATTCCTGCTCCTCAAAGAACGCCACCTTAACGCTGCCGGCTTCCGCAACGCGTTTCGGCGTTCCACCGGCGATGCGTGCGGCCGCGGTTGCAGTTTTCAATCCCGCCTTGGCGAGGAAGGGGAGACTGCGGTGTTTGACGTTATAGAACTGTTCGATCGTCTTCACGACCATTTTGAAGTCGTCGCCTTTGGCGGCGGACGTGGCCGGCATCAAGAGCACTAAGATGGTCAATCCGTGGATAATTGCGCGGTTCATGGTTCAGTTCCTGGGTTTATTTTTTGGCTTGGTGACATTCAACTCAGGAATACCGAACTTGCCTTCGAGCTGGCTCAGCTTATCGAGATCCACGGGACCAATAATGTTCACGATCGTTAGCTCTTTGGGATCCGAAACAAGAATTGCTAAGCCGCCGAGTTTGGACGTGTCACTCATCAGATAGACTTCGAGGCTGCCATCTTTCTTGCTGGTGATGTTGACGATCTTGCTCCACGACGGGCCGCGTAGCTGAGTGCGAATCGACTCGAGGTCAGCGGTCGTGTAATCGCCCTCACGCTCGAATTCGAAACTCTTGACGTAGATTCCCTTCAAGCCGTTGATGAGCTCTTTGACTTTGATTTCATCTTCATCTGCGCCAGAGAGAAACTTCGCAGCAATTTGCATTAGCTTCTCATCCAGATTCACAGTAATTGTGTCGCTCGCCTTGGCCGTCAGGTGCTCGAGTTGTCCCAACTGGATCCTGCCGTCCTGGGCGCTGGCCGATAAGGTAGTTCCAAAAAGGAAGAGCAGTGCCAGCGTGGCGCACGTGCTTGATTTAATAAGAAGAGATTTCATGACTACTCCGTTCATCCTGTTTTGTGTTGATTGCGAATCTGGTGGGCCGGTGGCGCACCCTGGGTTCGCTTCTGGGCCAAATTCAATTTTTCACTGGCGAGACGCAGCGCGAGAAATAACTGCTCTTTTGCTTTCTCAGCTTCTGCGCGCTGGGCCATTGTCGAATCTGATGTATCTCGATTCACGCGACGCGGACTGGGCCGGCGCGTTACTCGGTTCTTCCCAACCGCAGGTTCAGGTGTTTCGGTATTGATTGCCACGTCGCTCTGGTTCGACTGCGGAGTCATCGCAGGCGCCGGCGTTTCTCGTGGCGTGTTAAAAGATGGCACAACTGCGACGGGTGCCTCCTGTTTGCGACCCAATCCCAACCAAAGTCCCAGACCAAACAGCGCCAGAACAAAAGCCGCGGCCAGTGACATGGGGAGAATCATCCGTCGTCTGGGACTCGTGAGCGATTCAGGAATCTCGAGTGGCCGCGGTTGATACTTCAGCGCGCCCAGAATGTTTTCGAGTTCATGGATCTCAGCATCTGGTTCGCCGCTCTTGTCCCACAAGTAATCGTCCTTCATATCGCCTCCGTTAGTCCCAACTTCTGTCGCAGCAGCTTCATGCCACGGTGCAAGTTCACGCGGACCGATTCTGGAGTCAGTCCCGTGCGGCCCGCGATCTCCGGGCCCGTCATTCCTTCTACCAGGCGCAAGACGAGCGTTTCCCGATAAGCGTCCGGCAGGTGGCAAATGATTTCGAGTATCTCGGCGGCTCCGCAGGCTGCCGGACCATTCGGGCCGGTTGTTTGTAAGTCGTCAGTTATTTCTACCTTCTCGCGCGAGCTACGGTGAAAATCGACGGCGCGGTTGCGAGCAATCATTGCGACCCACGGACCGAACGCCGCCGGGTCGCGCAGCGTGTGCAGCTTCTTGAAGGCGTGCAGAAAAATGTCCTGCACGAGGTCGTCGACTTCGTCGCGCGGAACTCTTGCCAGCAAGATCCCATGAACGAGCTGGGCATAGCTCCCGTAGAGCTTTCCGAATTGATCACGGTTGCCTTCCAGCACCTGCTTGACCAACGCTGCTTCGTAATCGCGTTTGTCTAACGTTGGAGGCGTGGACTTTGGAGGCGTGGATTCAATCGCGCGTCCGGCTTCTGTGCTCAGCAGCAGCATGTTTGCGGTGGCTTGTAACTCGTACATCGCTGGCTGTCCGGTATTTCCTGATTCAGTTGAACGTTGAAAAGCGTCAGGCGGGCCTGCTGCAATATTGAATGAGTCGTTGCCTGACACTGTAAAGACGGGAGAGAAACTGAAACTGTTAACTCGGGGAGCGATTCGTGAGTAGATTGTAGGGGTGTCCCTCGGTGGGCACCCCTCGTTTCATCATCAGGCCTTTGAATTCAAAAGAGGGGCGCCCACGGAGTGACGCCCCTACAAAGTTACAACCCAATCCGGCGAAAGGCGTTCGGCGGCCCGTTCCAGTCAAACTCTTCCGGGTGAATCAAGTGCGCCAGCAACTCCGTTCCATCGACTATGCGCGGGCCGGGTCGGGCGAAATACGAGTTCGCATCGACCGCAAAGACTTTCCCGTTACGAACCGCTGGCAGGTCAAGAAGCGCCGCTGACGAACTCGAGCTGGCAAAGAACGCGAGCGACTGTGCGACCGTTTGTTCGAGGTTGAACCCACAGGGGGTAAGGATCAAAACCTCCGGCGCCCAATGCACCAGATCCGCAAGCGGAATTCTCACTGAGTCTGTTCCTTCACGCGCCAGCTCGTCGACGCCTCCGGCAATCCCTACCATCTCCGGCATCCAATGGCCGGCGGCGTAGATCGGATCCAGCCATTACATGCAAAACACTCGTGGACGCGTGGGCCGAGAAGCTGCGCGACTTCGTATCTCATTCAGTTTTGCTTTGCCGGCCGCGATCATCTCGTTGGCTTTACCTGTTCGACCAGTTGCTTCGCCGAGCTCGCGGAGGTTCTCCCAAATCTCAGCAATCGTCCGCGGCGTAAGCCAGAGTACTAGCGGTTCCCGCGCAAGGAGTTTCAAAGCGTGAGTCACTTCGTTGCCAGAAGGCGCGCACACCTGACAGAGGTTCTGCGTGAGAATCAGATCCGGCGCGAGCTCGGAAAGCAGTTGTTCATCTACTTGATAGAGACTC
>JANNON010000170.1:0-10408 GCA_031399105.1 Blastocatellia bacterium
CGCATCGGCGGCGACGGAATTGAGTTGGCTTTTGGTTATTGGCCCGGCCGCGGTTTGCCAGTGATCGCAATTCACGGACTGACAGCGTCCTATATCAGCTTTATCGGAGTTGCAGAGAAACTGGCCGGCAGGCGACCGCTATTTGCCCTGGATTTGCGCGGCCGCGGCGACTCGGATAAACCCGAAGGTCCTTACGGAATGGCGCAACATGCCCGCGACGTCGCGGCGGCAATGAAGACGTTCGGCTTTGGACCAAGCGTCGTGGTCGGCCACTCCATGGGGGCTTTTGTTGCCACCGCTCTCGCTGCGCAGAACCCGGAACTCGTTGGTGGAATAATCATGATCGATGGCGGTTATGTTCCGGATCTGCCCGTCGGCGTCGACCCCTCCCAAATGCTTGACGCGACCCTTGCCCTGCGCATCGCGCAACTCAATCAAACCTACGATTCAAAGCAGGCGTTTCTGGATTTCTGGCGTGGTCAGCCGAATTTCCCTGCGGAGGAATGGAATTCATGGACGGAAGCATTTCTAAACTACGAAGTGGCCGGCGATACCACCGTGCGGCCCAAGGCATCAGCAGATGGCGTACGGGTGGACGTCGCTGAAGCTTTTAAGAAAGACGAAATTTTTGAGCGACTGAAATCCCTTCGTGCTCCGGTCTTGCTGCTGCGTGCCGAGAAAGGGCTAGAGCCAAAACAGCCACCGATTTACCCGGATTCGATGATGGACTCATTTCGGAAGTGCATTCCCGAGATGAAAGAGGAAATGTTATCCGGCACAACCCATTTTACGATCACGCTCGGTGAGCGAGGCGCTACCAGAGTTGCTGATCTGATTGTCGAGTTTGCTGAGAGCTGCAAGAAATAAGTGTGAGTGAGTAAAGGTCTATGAGGTTCAAGCAGATCATAGTTTCGATGGGGTTATTGGTCATGCTCAATGCTGGCGCGAATGCCGGAAGTTGGACCAGTGGAACGGTGAAGAATTCTTCCGGTTCGCTTGAGTACAAAGTGTGGAGATCAGGTGGCTACCTGAAGGGAACTCCGGTCCCACTGATTCTGATGCTTCATGGTTGCACGCAAAACGCGGAAGAGTTAGCCGCTATTTCCGCTATTAACGAGCTAGCGGACAAAGAAAACTTTCTGGTGGTTTATCCCGAGCAAAGTGCAACGGCGAATCCAATGAGGTGTTGGAATTGGTTTGATCCCAGGCATCAGTCACGGGACGTTGGCGAGCCTTCGTTGCTGGCCGCAGTAATTCAAGATATTCGGTCCTCTTTTAGTGTCGATCATCAGCGCATCTTCGCGGTGGGCGTCTCGGCGGGTGCGGCGATGACGGTCGTGATGGGTGTGACCTATCCGGAAACATTCGCGGGTCTCGGCGTAATCATAGGCGCCGAGTATAAGGCCGGTACAACGGTTGAGGGGGGACTCGCTGCGATGAAAGCGGGTGGTCCAGATCCCAATCAGCAAGGGCTGCTCGCCTTTCAGAGTGCGCAAAAGATTTCCGGGCTCCTAAAGAAACGAATGCCGGTCATCGCGTTTCACGGTACGAAAGATCCTTATCTCAATCCGATTAATACGGATCAATTGATTGCCCAATGGGCGGAGACAAACGATTACCTCGACGACGGTAAAGGCAACGACACCGTCAGCAGCGATCGGTTTAAAGAAACCAAAGGCGCCGTCCCTGGCGGGTACAGTTTCACGAAGTTCAGTTATCACGATCGGTCCGGTCGCCTGTTGATGGAAAAGTGGATCGTCGAAGGCCTTGGTCATGCCTGGCCCGGCAGTCCGATCACAAACGCTTTTGCCGATCCTAAAGGGCCGAATGCCACTGCGGAGATGTGGCGGTTTTTCGGTGAAACGAGCGGCAGTCCAAAGGCTAAGGGGGAGAAGCAATGAACATCGGTTCTCTCCTTACCCGGAACGCACAGTACCGTCCGGATCACACAGCTGTTGTATTTGCAGATCATCGTCTTAGCTTTCTGGAGCTCAACCGGCGCGTGAATAGACTTGCCAACGCACTGTTCACGCTGGGAGTGCGCAAAGGAGACAAGGTCGCAACGCTTCTGCCGAACTCTCTGGAACTTCTTGAAAGCTACTGGGCCATCGTGAAGATAGGGGCCGTGATCGTACCGCTTAGCCAATTGCTCCGCGGTACCGGGTTGCTCAGCCTTTTGCGTGATTCAGACACTTCCGCAGTTATCACGAACTCGTCATTCGTCAAAGAACTGGATTCTATTCGGCCTGAACTTCATAACGTTCCAACGGAGCGTTACATCTCGTCGGGCGATGCCCCAGGCTATCAGAACTACTTTGCGCTTACTGCCGCAGCCAGTAATGACGAACCGCCCAGAGTTGCGATCACCGACGAGGATCCCTTCAACATCATTTACAGCAGCGGCACCACCGGACTGCCGAAGGGCATCGTGCACACGCATTACATTCGCGGAATGTACTGCACTCACTTCGCCTCCTCTTTTCGCATGCACCCTGAGAGTGTCGTCATTCATGGCGGCTCAATAGTCTTCAATGGCGCTTGGGTAATGTTGATGCCGGCGCTCTTTCTGGGCGCGACTTACATACTGCTCGACCACTTCGATCCCGAAGCTTTCATGTCCGCGATCGAGCGAGAGCGAGCGACCCACGCGATGATGGTGCCGTCGCAGATCGTTGCCATGCTGAATTCGCCAGGCTTTTCCGCCGAACGATTACGCTCGATGGAGGCTATCTGCTCCGTTGGCGCTCCCTTGCACCGCGAACACAAAGACAAGTTAACGCAAGCACTCCCCGGCTGTTTTTACGAATTGTACGGGTTGACCGAAGGTTTCATCACGATACTCGACAAAGATGACTACGCAGCCAAGCCGGATTCGGTGGGCGTGCCCATTCAGTTTTCCGAGATGCGGATAATCAATGACGAAGGGAAAGAGGCTGCCGTCGGCGAGGTTGGCGAAATTGTTGGATACAGCCCCGCCCTGATGCCCGGTTACTACAAGCAGCCTGAATTGACGGCCCAGGCTGTGGTTGATGGTTGGTTGCACAGCGGCGATTTGGGCTACGTGGACGCGGATGGATTTCTTTACCTCGTTGATCGAAAAAAGGATCTGATCATCTCAGGGGGCGCAAACGTTTTTCCCAAGGACATCGAGGAAGTCATTGTGCAGCATCCGGCCGTTCGCGAAGCGGCCGTCATTGGCGTTCCAAGCGAAAAATGGGGTGAGACTCCGCTGGCGCTAGTGATACTCCATCAATCCGGCGAAATCTCCGAAGCAGAACTGTGCGAGTGGATCAACGGGCGCGTTGATGGAAAGCATCAGCGCGTTAACGCAGTCGTGTTCAAGGACGACTTTCCACGAAACACCGCAGGAAAGACGCTCAAACGCGAGATGCGAGAACCCTACTGGGCAGGACGGGCCGTGCGCATTTGAGCGGCTAAAAAGTTAGCCATGAAAAGACTAGCAGGCAAGGTAGCGCTGGTATCAGGTTCGGGCCGAGGCATCGGCCGCGCTATCGCGCTAAAGCTCTCTGAAGAAGGCGCGCGGTTAGTCGTCAACGACATGGATGCTGAACCCGCCCAGCAAACGATTGAGTTAATCCAGCAGTCTGGCGCCGAGGCGGTCGCGTGTATTGGCAGCGTAACCGAGCCTCAGTTTGGCGAGCGTTTCGTTCAGACAGCACTCGAGACTTATGCGGGACTCGACATCATCATCAATAACGCCGGTTACACCTGGGACAGCGTGATTCAAAAGATGTCCGATGAGCAGTGGCAAGCAATTATTGATGTGCATCTGACCGCACCGTTTCGAATTCTCCGAGCGGCATCGGAATTTATACGCAGCTCAGCCAAAAAAGAGATAGCAACCGGCGCAGAGGTTTTTCGCAAGGTCGTCAACATTTCATCGATCAGCGGCTTGTGGGGCAATGCCGGACAGGTCAACTACGCAGCAGCCAAAGCCGGAATCGTCGGCGTAACCAGGGCGTTAAGCAAAGAGTGGGGACGCTACAACGTGAACGTGAATTGTGTGGCCTTCGGTTTCATAAAGACCCGGCTGAGTGAGTCATCCGCAGGCAGCGGTGCGACAGTCGAGATTGAAGGCAGAAAAATCAAGATCGGTGTCAACGAGGAATTGATTGCGCGAGCGCAGCAGACGATTCCGCTGGGTCGCCTGGGAACGCCCGAAGAGGCCGCCGGCGCTGTTTATCTGCTTTGCGTGCCCGAGTCGAATTACATCACGGGCCAGACGCTGACCTGCAGCGGTGGCTTCAGGATGTGACCGTTTCCTGAAAATCTTTTCGATTCATTTGAAATTAACGACTACATCGCCGCGCACCGGTGATCGCAGTCTTGGCAACTACCCCCGGATAGAGACTGCGGTTTTTATCTGGATTACTTGACGGATTCTGGAGGTTTGAGACCATGACTTTGAATAGAAGTTTAGCAATTCTATTTGCGATCACTTTGATTGTAGGTTTCGCTGGCGTTTCCAAAGCGCAAGTCACAACCGGAACAATCAGTGGCACGGTGACCGACCCGAATGGCGCAGTGGTCGCGGGAGCTACTGTGAAGGCGACTAATCAGGATACGAATTCGGAGCGACAATCGAGTTCAGATAGCGACGGCCATTTTTCATTCACGCTATTGCCTCCCGGGCGTTATCGCGTCGAAATTGCGGCGCCGGGTTTTCAAACCTATCAGGCCGACACGATCGTTAACATCACGCAAACGACACCCGTTGATGCCCAGCTCAATGTTACAGGGACGGCGGCGAATGTCCTGATAACCACTGATGCGCCTGTGCTTCAGAATGAGACTTCGCAGAATGGTCGCGTCATCGAAGGTACAACAATTCGGCAAATGCCTTTGTCGACTAGAAATTTTCAGCAGCTTCTGGTGCTTCAGGCGGGGGCGCAAGCGGCCGTTCCAAACAGCACTGATTTGGGTCGGGGCGACACTGCGTTCAGCGTGAACGGCCAACGCACGACCAGTAATAGCGTCAAGATCAACGGCATTGATGCCAACTCGATCGGCACAAACTCGACTCCAAACCTGGCGGTCCCTTCCACAGAAAGTTTGCAGGAGTTCATCGTCCAAACTTCGCTTTACGATGCTTCGAACGGGCGCAATGCCGGCGGCAACGTCGAAGCGGTCACACGTTCCGGAGGCAATGAGTATCACGGCAATGTCTTCTACTTCCTTCGCAACAAGGCGCTCAATGCGAACGAACCGTTTATAAAAGCACGTGGCCTCGAGCGACCGGTTCTTTCGCGTAACCAATTCGGCGGAACTCTCGGTGGCAGAATTGTGCGGGATAAAGCTTTCTTCTTTGTTTCCTATCAAGGCACGCGGGAAACAAACGGTCTTTCGCTTTCGAACAGTCTGACGTTCCCGGCAATACCCGCCGGTTTGCGCGATGACAACCGCACCGCAGCGGGACTTGCCGCAACGTTTGGACTTCCCCTGGCGAACATCAATCCCATCGCTGTGAACATTCTTAATGCGCGACTCCCGAGTGGACAGTTTGCGATACCTTCATCAGGGGTTGCGGGCGCAACCGGCGCAGCGGCGAGAATACCGACCACCGTCGTGCAGTCGGGTGTGTCGACGTTTCGCGAAAATCAGTTCAACACAAACCTCGATTTCAACTTCACCAACACTCATTCACTGTCCGGTAAACTGTTCTATGCGAAGAATCCGAGTCTGCAAGCTATCTATAATTTTGCGGGAACAGGGAATCGACTGGAAGGGCAGCCAGTAAATCAGCTGATAGGGTTTGGCGGAGACATACCAATCAGACAGATGCTTTTCTCACTCACGGACAATTACACTTTCAGCTCGAACGTCACTAACCAGGCGCGGATAGGCTTTAACGGAATCAAAGCTACCAGCACACCGGAAGAGCCTTTCACCGCCGCCCAGTTGGGGATGACGACTCCATTTGCGAGTCTTTATCCGGGGGCGCCGACAATTCAGGTTGCGGGCACTGACTCGTCCTTCTTCTTTGGTTCGTCTCCGCTTGGTGACCAGCAGTCGAAGATCGACGCATGGACGATTCAAGACACAGTTTCGATTGTCCATGGAAAGCATCGTATCCGTGTCGGGGGAGAGTTTCGTCATTCCGTTCTGGATTTCTACTTCAACGCATTCACACGCGGACAACTGGTATTCGCCAGTTTCAACAACTTCCTGCTCGGCAGCGGGGTATCGATTCTGGGATCCGGAGTTTTCGACCGTCATTACACCGTCAAAGATTTTGGAGGATTCGTTCAGGACGATTACAAGTTTAACGATCGTCTCACCTTCAACGTCGGACTGCGCTACGATTATTTTGGACCACCGGTTGATTCACAAGGGCGACTGGTCAATTTCATTCCCGAACAATTCCGCGTTGGCGCCCCACCGAACGGCATCGTACAAGCCGGAGGCGGGCAGCTTGCCGGCGTCCCACAGGTGGAAGACACTCTGATTCCATCTGACAAGAATAACTTCGCGCCGCGCATTGGTTTTGCGTATCGCGCTGATAACGACGGCAACGTGATTGTTCGCGGAGGCTATGGAATTTATTACGATCGCTTCTCGACGCGATTCATCAATACGCAGCTCTTCAATTTCCCGTACCTGGCTTTGGGCGTTGGTTTACCCGGATTGACGCGTACGTTGGCTGACCCGTTCGTGCCGCTTCCGTTACCCACGTCGTTCCCAACGTCAGCCACGATTCCGTCCGTTCTTTCCCCGGTCGCGCCTTTTGTAGGCGTGCCAGTAAGCGGAATTTTTGTTGATCCCCAGCTAAGAACGCCTTACGTGCAGCAGTACAACCTGGGCGTGCAGTGGGAGTTCATGAAAAATACTGTTCTTGAAGTGGGCTATGTGGGTAACAAAGGCACCAAGCTCTTGCAGGTGATTGCGCTTAACCAGCCGTTCTACGTGCAGGCAACCAACAGCTTCGTCCCGCCGATGGCGCCGGGAAACATTCTCTCGATCAACAAGAATGTCACGGGTGGCGTACACCAAATTCAATCTACGTCGAATTCGAGATATAACTCACTGCAAATGACCTTGACGCGTCGTTATGCGCAAGGTTTGCAGTTGACCGCCGCTTACACTTATGGAAAGTCGCACGACTACTATAACGGCACGCCGGTGAATGAACTTGCGAGTCCGGTCGGCGACCAGTTCAATTGGAAGTCGAACTACGGACGTTCAGATTTCAATCGCGAACAGCGGTTCGTCATAAGTGGCGTTTACGATCTGCCAAAGACGTCATACGAATCTGGTTTCGCCCGCGCACTGTTGAACAACTGGCAGTTCGCCGGCATCGCTGTTTTCCAGACTGGCCTGCCGTATTCGGTTATTGATAATCCCGGGAACGCGGTTTTCAGTCGCGCTAACTTCAATCCGGCGTTTACCGGACAGATCGAATGCAGTGGCCCAGCGTCCAGTTGTCTCAGTAATTTCTTTGCGCAGGGAGCATTCGTAACTTCACGACCGCGCCTGGACGGTACTAGTGTTGGCGTTGTCAACAACCCGACATTTGATCCCACCAATCCGTTTGGTAACACGCCGCGTAACTTCCTGACGGGGCCGGGACAAAAGAACGTAGATTTCTCCGTCATCAAGTTCATTCCGGTCAACGAGCGTTTCCGGGGTGAAGTGCGTGCCGAGTTCTTCAACGTCTTCAATTGGGTCAACTACGCTAATCCAGTTACCAACATCGCGGTCGGATCTTTCGGAAGAATAATTTCCGCGAGCACCGGACCACGGGTAGTACAGTTCGCATTCAAGTTGAATTTCTAAATGACATCAGCACGGATAGTAGGTACCGGCGCATATGTTCCAGCTAAGGTGCTGACCAACGACGACCTTAGTCTCATGCTCGGCGAGGACATCGATGAGTTTGTGACTAAGGTCCTTGGAATTCGGGAACGGCATGTCTGTGCTGACGACGAAAGCACTGCCGACCTCGCAACAGCCGCGAGTCTGGTCGCAATTGAAGCAGCTGGAATTTCGGCGTTGGACCTGGATCTAATCGTGCTGGCCACGGATACTCCGGAGCAACTTTCACCGGCGACTTCCGCTGTGGTCCAGCATCGACTTGGCGCCAAAAACGCCGGGACCTTCGACATTAACTGCGCCTGTGCCGGATTCGTGACGGCGCTGGACACCGCCTCGAAATACATCATCGCCGATGATTCTTACCGGAACATACTCGTAATCGGCGCCTACGCGATGAGTAAGTTCCTGGATTGGCATGACAAGAAGACAGCGACAATTTTTGCCGACGGCGCGGGCGCCGTGGTGTTGCAGGCTTCGAACGATGGTCCCGGATTTCTGGCGTCAAAACTGGTAGCCGATGGCAGTTTCCACGATCACATGGGGATCTATGCGGGTGGTACGCACATGCCGACGAGCGAAACGGTTTTGCGCGAGGGTATCTGGAACAAAGTAAGGTTTGCGAAAAAGTATCCCGCCGAGGTCAACACATTGGGCTGGCCCGCGGTGATTCATGATGTGCTGCACAAGTGTGACTTAACGGTTGCGGATGTGAATCTCTTCCTTTTTACCCAGGTGAACCTGAGCACTATCAAGGAAGTAATGGCTGGCCTTGAGTTACCAATGGAGCGAACGCACACGGTGATGGGGAAATGGGGTTACACGGGATCGGCTTGTATCCCGATGGTGTTACACGATGCCGTTCGCGAAGGAAAGCTTAAGCGTGGCGACAATGTAGTGATGTGTGCGTCGGGCGGTGGGTTGAATATGGCTTGCGTTGCGTTTCGCTGGTGAACTCGAAAACACCATCCACAGATTACACAGATGACGGAGATTAGAACTTCTTTGACAGTTTACTTGAGCGCTGAACTAATGGGGGCCAGGTTTTAGTCTTTCTGAATCGGTGAAATCCGTGAAATCTGTGGCTTAGTTTTTCAGACTCTCAATTCCTTCCAGCACTGCAAATGCACTATCCCAACATATATTCGCTGTTCGCCGATCGAGTCAGCCAGTTCCGATTAAAAGCTGAACAACCGCGGAACGCCTTCTATTTTCGTCACGACAATGACTGGGAAGGAATTTCGTGGGCTCGGTTTGACCAGGAGGTCCATGAGTTTGCCACTGCTCTCCTTTCAATGGGTCTTGCACCTGGTTCCGCTGTCGCGATTCTGATGGGCAACGTTCCTGAATGGCCCATCAGCGATCTGGGAACCATCACGGCTGGTGGAGTCGGGGTTGGCTTGTATCCCAGCAGTTCGGCTGAGCAATGCGAATACATCATCAATCATGCAGATGCCGAACTCGTACTGGTCGACACTCAAGCGCAGTTAGAAAAGGTCCTCAGTTTCCGGGACCGCTTGCCGCGGGTGAAAGCAGTAGTCGTTCTGAACGAATCGGCGGCGCGCGCATTCGATGGCGTAGTCAGCTATCGAAATTTTATTGCTCGCGGCCGCAAAGATCGCGATCAGTTTCGTTCGTTGTTACAGGAACGAGCAGAGCGGGCTGTACCTGATGACACCGCAATCATGGTCTACACGTCAGGCACGACGGGGGCGCCGAAAGGTGCATGTCTTAGTCACCGTTACATCATCAACAGTGTCGAATCGCTGCGCCGGACTATTCCCCTCACTGCCGATGATGTTTCATTCTCGTACCTGCCGTTTTGTCACGTTGCGGAACGAATCTCCGGACTCTACAACCGTCTATACACCGGAGCCGCGGCTTATTTCGTCGATGATCTGACGCGTCTCGGCGAATACATGTTGGCAGTAAAGCCAACGGTATTCGCGAGCCTCCCGCGGTTCTTTGAAAAGATACATACGCGCGCGGTCGCCGATGTGGAACGGCTTTCCGCCAGCGAACGATTCCGGTTTGAGAGCGCACTCGCGATTGGTCGTGAGGTCTCGCGTTTACGCCAGGCGCGCTTGCCGATTTCGTCGGCCCTGGAAGAACACTATGTTGAACAAGCGGCCGTGCTCGCCAGAATCAAGCAGTATTTTGGCGGTCGAATCCGGATCGCTACATCGGGTGGAGCACCGTTGGTTTCCGAGGTCGCGGAGTTTTTCGATGCGGCTGGGTTGCCGATCCTGCAAGCTTATGGCCTGACCGAGAATGTTTGTGTCGCTTTCAATCGTCCGGAGAATTACAAGTTCGGCACCGTGGGCCCGCCGATGCCGGGTTGCGAAGTGAAGATTGCTTCAGACGGCGAGATCCTGGTTAGCAGTGAAATGATGTTCAGCGGTTATTACAAGGCGCCTGAACTGACGAACGAGGTTTTCAGAGACGGCTGGCTATTGACCGGCGATCTCGGTGAACTCGACGACGACGGTTTTCTCAAGATTACCGTACGCAAGAAAGAACTGATTGTTACTTCGACTGGCAAGAAAGTCGCTCCAGCAATGCTCGAGAATATGCTCAA
>JANNON010000171.1:0-5609 GCA_031399105.1 Blastocatellia bacterium
GGCGGTTGAGGTTTTCAAGACAGCCCGACCAGCAGGTTTTCACACTGCCTTCATTTCAAACGGCAATGCGACGCCGCAGGTGCTCGATTACCTGCGTCCCTGGACCGACTGCTACAAAGTTGATTTGAAGACCATGAGCGATAAGAGTTATCGCCAGTTGGGAGGTGTTGTGGATAACATTCTCGATACTGTGAAGATGGTCCACGAACGCGGCTTCTGGGAAGAGATTGTGACGCTCGTGATTCCCGGGTTCAACGATTCTGAATCTGAACTTCGCGCCGCCGCAGACTTCATCGCTGCGGTGTCGCCAGATATTCCCTGGCACGTGACGGCGTTTCATCAGGACTATCGAATGACCGAGAACGACAATACGACGGCGGAGCAACTGATTAAAGCATGCGAAATTGGTCGCGCTGCTGGTCTGCGTTATGTGTACGCGGGAAACTTGCCGGGGCGAGTGGGCCGTTGGGAAAATACGTACTGCCCAACATGCGATGAACTGCTGGTTGAGAGATTTGGCTATTTGATAAAACAGGTCAACGTGTCGGCTGAAGGTGGCTGTCCGACGTGCGCGACCGCCATTCCAGGTATTTGGTCCTAAAGGGGCGGCGAAAGTCGATTGGGCAATTTGCATTACCCAATCGACCTTCGTGACCTGCAAACCAACAGTACTACGGCGTTCGCGTGGTTGCTGGTGAACCTGCAGGCGATGCCGCGATCGTGGGTGACGCCTTAGCTGCCGGTGATGCGGCTGCGGCGGGTTGTCTTACCGGTACGGAAGCACCGGCCACGATTTTCCATTGTCCATCGCGCCGGGCAAACGTATCTGCAAAACGATATTCGCCGCTAATGTCGATCGATTTTCCATCCGGCATTCTGTACTTGCCACCCTTTACGACAGTGCCACCAGTAACCACCGCCGCGTTGGCGTCAAGTACGTTAACCTTGAGGTCTTTTAATTCTATGGATTCGGCGGTCAAAGCGCCTGACTGCATATCAGCGACGTCCTGGGCTTTTCCTCCAACCGTTCCATCCGGGTAGATCATGACCACGTCATCAGCCAGGACACGCTTCACAGCCTCGACGTCCTTCTCTTTCATCACGCGTGGCCAATCGTTCTCGATACGCAGCAACTCGCGTTCGATCACTGCTTTATCAAATGGTTCAGCGCGAATGTCGTTTCGATTCGTCGGGGCGGCACTCTCGTTAGTAGGCGGCGCCACTTTAGGCTGGCAACCAAACTGGGCTATCGCAATGAGCGCCATGAGCAACGGGGAAATCCACACACTTCGTTTCATTAGATCGGCTCCTTCGTGTAGCAATTCAGCAACATCTGAGGCGGAAAAAGTTCAACTGCTTCTATGACAAAAAAGAACTTGAGTCAATGTCGTTCAAGGAGTGCACGCGTCGCCATAAGGTGGCATGCGCTTTTAGCCCTTCCGCGACCCCGCCGGAACAGTTGCATCCAATGGCTCGGTTTTCTACAATTTCTCGTATCAGGAAGTACCTTGCCGGCCAGCTCGCCGATGGTTACCAAGATCATTGAACAGAGAAGGTGGTAGTGATGCAGTTTGAGGTCTGTAATGAAGGCTACGTGACGTGCTGATGTCAGTACCACCTCGCGGTAGCGGGTGGGACGTTGTTGGATAGAACATTAATACCCAAAGAACTTGTTGGTGCACCCCCCACCGCTACCGCGAGGTGGTACTGACCTCCTGACACCCGATCGAATCGCGAACGAGCAAACTGCATCACTACAGAATAGCCAGAAACATTGACAGCTAGCGTGCGGTGAAGATAATGTCCGGCCCGCCATTCCGAAATTCCGGAAGGCCACGCCGCTGATCACGGGTACCACGCAACCTTCCAATCGTTCGTTTTGAATCTGTTGTTTTTCGCAGCTTCGAAAGGAGAACCCGATGCAACGCTTCTCAAAGAAAACAAACTTCAAGGTCAGATCCGCTTCATTGCTCGTGCTCGTCTTTAGTTTGAGCATCATCAGTGCGAATGCGCAAACGCAGAAAGGCAAGAGCGCTGGCGCTGGTGCAAATGGCGGGGATGAGTCACCGGCGATGCACGAGTTTCGCGGTGTCAGCATTGGCATGACTGCCGTTGATGTACGCAAGAAACTTGGTAACCCTACCGACAAGGGTGACGAGCAGGATTTTTATGTCTTCAATGATAACGAGACCGCACAGGTGCTCTACGACAAGGCCCGCACGGTCACAGCATTCTCTTTCGACTACACGAGCACCGCTGCCGAGCTGCCAACGGCGAAGACCATATTCGGATCGGAAGCCGATTCCAAAGCCGATGGCTCGCTGCACAAGCTCGTGCGCTATCCGAAGGCGGGCTATTGGCTTTCGTACAGCCGTACGGCCGGTGCCAAGCCACTGACTTCGATCACTTTTCAGAAGATCGATCGTTAGAGTTATCGGTGCCTACCATCCGCCTCGGGGATGAGGTCAGTCCCACTGCGCGGTAGTGCGTGGGTGTTGCTTCAATCGTAACGGCCGGCAATGACTCGCCGGCCCACTCGATACCCGATGACCTCACCTCACCAGCGATCAATAGTCTAAGTTAAAGCCATTTGCCTCAGCGCCCTCAGGTTTACCCCGCCGCGTAAGTTAGAATAACTCGCACATGATTGAGACTCTTACGCGTCCAACCGAAGCGACTGATCCGGCATCTCTGTCCAGCCGCATAAGAGAGTTGGCGATCAGTGTCGGTTTTCATAAAGTGGGCGTCGTCCGTGCTGATCAGCTCGACGTTGAGCGCGAGCGATTACTCGGATGGCTTGGTCGCGGTTATCACGGCGAAATGGGTTGGATGGCCCGCGAGCCTGAGCGGCGGACGAATCCCAAGGAGCTGTTTACTGGCGCGCGGTCCGTTGTCGTCGTTGCGCTTAACTATTACACCCCTGACAAACATATCGATGCGCCTGAGACAGGCAAAGTTTCGCGCTACGCTTGGGGTGACGATTATCACGAGCTAGTCGGAGCGAAACTAAGATCGCTTCTCGCGCTGATTCAAAGCGCAGTGCCGGAGGCGCAAGGCAAAGTCTGTGTCGATATCCAACCGATGATGGATAAAGCCTGGGCCGTGCGCGCCGGGATCGGCTGGCTGGGGAAACACACGAATGTCATCACTCAAGAGTTTGGTTCATGGGTGTTCATCGGAGAACTCTTACTCAACCTCGAACTTGATTACGACCGCGAGCCCATCGCTGACCATTGCGGAACTTGCACGCTTTGTATCGACGCGTGCCCGACGCAAGCGATTACTGAGCCGTATGTAGTTGACTCAAACAAGTGCATCTCATACGCGACGATAGAGCTCCGAAACGCAGAAATCCCTTTGGAGGTAGCTGACCATCTCGAAGGATGGCTGTATGGGTGTGACATTTGCCAGGATGTCTGTCCCTGGAACCGCTTCGAGGATGCAACCAGCGAAGCAGGCTTTGGGCCAAGGCTTGGGAACGTTAATCGCGATCTTCATGCGATTCTCGATTTGAGTACTGAGCAATATGCGGAAGAGTTTCGTGGCAGTGCGATGAAGCGCGCAAAGCTGGCCGGACTGCAACGGAACGCCCGGACGCTGTTAAAGCAATCGAATTCAGATTTGCGAGAAGACGTTTAGAGTTCAAACAGCTTTGCACGCAAAGTCATGGTTGGTGGTGGTAGGTTCTTGCTCCAAGAGGAGCAACATGTTATAGCCCGCCGGGTCTGAAATTGGATCCCGCTCCGTGGGAGCGGAATGAAACTATAGCCACCAAAACACATCGCGCTCCGCTGGTGCGCACTAGAATGAGCGTATAAGGCTATAAACTTATGCTCCTCCGGGGCACCGCTACCGAAACTATCAAGCCAAAAGCACTTTTCGTGCAAAGCTTGTTCAAACCTTAGTTTGCGTCCTGTGAGGACACCATTTCCAAACAACTTTATTCGAGGTAACTAATGATCCGTTTCCTGGTTCTTTTACTCGCAGTCATAGCGCTCTCCCCTTTTTCCGGCCTCGCCCAAAACACTCCGGCCACGACAACGCCGGTTCCAAAAACGCCCGCTGAACTTCAGAAGCTCGCCGCCGCATACTACAACTGGCGCAACCAGAATTATCCGGTCACTTCCAGTGACGCTGGGTTGCACACATGGGACCACAAACTCACAGACTATTCGCTGTCCGCACTACTGGCGCGACGGCTCGAAGTGAAAGAGCTGCTCGGAAAAATAAACGCGATGCAGACCGCGAACTGGAACAAAGACGATCGCATCGATTGGCTGCTGTTCCGCGCTCAACTCGAGGGACCGGTGTTCTTCAACCGGGTAATGAACTTTGAAGAGACTGACCCGCAGGTCTACGTCAACGAGTGCAGCAACGGCATCTTCTCGCTTTTGAAGAAAGACTACGACACCAAACGAAACCGCGCGCTCGCTGCAACCTCTCGGCTGAAGCAGATGCCATTCATGATGGCACAAGCGAGGATTAACCTTACTCGACCCGTGCGGTTGTACGCCCAGCTCGCGATCGATTCCGCGCGTTCGATGGATAGTCTGTTCAACGACAGCCTGATGACACTGGCTTCCGATCTTTCAGCAAGCGAAAGAGCCGAGTTGGTAAAAGCGCGCGACGCGGCATTGGTGTCGCTTCGCGAGTATGCCGACTGGCTCGAGAAACGCTTGCCCGGCATGGTGGCGTTCCGGCCAATGGGAGAAGAGAACTACAACTATCTTTTGAAGAACGTTTATCTTCTGCCGCTGAATGCCGGCGAAGTAGACATGTTGGGTCAGGCGGAACTCGCCCGTTATCGCGCGCTCGAGTCTTTGCTTCCCGATCCTTCGCTGGCTGATCCAAATCCAGCGCGCAGTAAGAGCATTCCCGCCGACCAGCAGGCCTTTTTGAAAGCATACGAAAGCCGCCAGGAAGAGATGATCAGCTTCATTAAAGCAAACAAGCTGATTACGATTCCTGACTATCTTGGCCCTTTCACGATTCGCCAATTGCCTGAAGCTTTTAAGCCAACGAGTCCGGGTGGCTTCATGAATCCACCCGGTGTTTACGATAAAGACCCGAGCGGTTTCTATTTCATTCCCACTTACAATCCGGCGAGCAAGAATTTCTATATTCGCGCGGCAATTGAAGACCCACGACCGATACTGGGCCACGAAGGGATCCCGGGACATTTCCTCCAGCTCTCGATAGCGAATCATCTGACAAACGAGATTCGCCGTCAGCATGGCGACGGTATTTTGATCGAAGGCTGGGCGTTGTATGGCGAAGAGATGCTGCTGCGCACGGGGCTCTACCAGAATAATTCTCCGGGAGCCGCTCAAATTCTGCGGCTGTCGCGGTATCGCGCCGCGCGCATCGGCGTCGACGTGAATCTGCATACGGGCAAATGGACTTTCGATCAGGCGGTGAACTATTTCATGGAAGCAGGTGGACTTGACCGCGAGTCGGCGACCGGAGAAGCAGCGGGCGCGGCTGCCAGTCCGACGCAGAAGATCACCTACATGGTTGGTAAGTGGCAGATCATGCGGCTACTCGGAAAGTATCGAGATAAGCAGGGGACAAATTTTCGTCTGGGCCAGTTTCATGACGACTTGATCAAG
>JANNON010000494.1:0-8609 GCA_031399105.1 Blastocatellia bacterium
GAGTAGACATGAACGCGTTGATTGCCGCTTTGAACGGAGCGACATCGCCCGCGCCAACTCCGACGCCTACTCCTACTCCAACGGCGACACCAACTCCAACTCCAACACCAACACCAACCCCAACGCCGACACCAGGAACAGGCGTGAATGTGGCATTGGCAGGGAATGGCGCCGTGGCTTCCGCCTCTTCAACCTTTAGTGGGAGCTATGCAGTTGCAGGTGTGAACAATGGTGAACGCAGTGGTACTGGCTGGGGAGGTGGTTCGGGTGGCTGGAATGATGCCATTGAGAACAGCTATCCCGACTGGATAGAAGTCGCCTTCAACGGGTTGCAAACGATTGATCAGGTTGTGCTTTTCACCCTACAAGACAACTTTGGCTCGCCGAGTATACCGACGGACGCGATGACCTTCACGCAGTACGGCGTGGTTGGATTTGATGTCCAGTATTGGAATGGTCTGACGTGGGTAACTGTGCCTGGTGGCAGCATCGGCAATAACAACAAGGTGAAGCGCTCAGTCACATTTGCACCGGTTACCACGACTAAGATTCGCATCCTGGTCACTAACTCGTTGGCAGCCTACAGCCGAGTGACCGAGGTCGAGGCTTATACCGCTGGTGGCCCACCAACGCCAACTCCTACACCAACTCCTACACCAACTCCAACGCCGACACCGACTCCAACGCCGACACCTTCCCCTGGTGTTGCGAATAATGTGGCTGCGGCCGCAAGCGGTGCGGTTGTCACAACATCGTCAGATTACAGCTCTCAGTATCCGGCGAGCGCTGTGAATAATGGCGACCGGAATGGAACAAACTGGGGCAGCGGTGGCGGTTGGAATGATGCAACTGCGGACGCGTATCCGGATTGGTTGGTGGTCACATTTGCCGGAATGAAGACAATCAACTCTGTCGATGTCTTTACCGTGCAGGATAATTTCGCGAACCCAGCGAATCCTGCTTTGGACATGATCTTTAACAGCTACGGCGTGACCAGTCTCCAAGTTGAATACTGGTCGGGCTCAACCTGGACGCCGATACCAGGTGCCTCTGTCCTCGCTAACAGTCACGTTTGGAACAGCTTCACTTTCGCCCCGTTGGATACGACAAAGATTAGAGTCGTAATGAACAACGGGCTGTCCGGCTACAGTCGCATCACGGAGGTTGAAGCCTGGCAGAATGGCGCCGCACCGTCACCAACCCCAACTCCAACGCCGAGTGGCGGTGTCAACGTTGCGCTCGCCTCAAATGGTGCGGTGGCTACCGCGTCATCGTTCTTCAATGCTCAGTATCCGATTAGCTCTATTAACAATGGCGATCGCAAAGGACTTAACTGGGGCAGCGGTGGCGGTTGGAACGATGCCGATCCCAATGTTTATCCAGATTGGTTGCAAGTCACTTTTGCGGGACCGAAGACAATCACTGCGATCGACGTTTTCACCCTTCAGGACAACTTCACCAATCCCGCTGAGCCGACTCCAGGGATGACCTTCACCAACTACGGAGTGACTAGTTTGCAGATTGAGTATTGGACTGGCTCAGCGTGGGTCGCCCTGCCGAGCGGAATAGTCACTTCCAACAACAAGGTCTGGAACCGGTTCACCTTTGCGCCCATCACCACGAGCAGGATTCACGTTTCGATAAACGCCGGCCTTGGTGGCTACAGTCGCATCACCGAAGTTGAAGCCTGGCAACCTTGACGGCCTGAATTTGGATCTACTGGGAGAACGGAGCGGCGAAAGTGTTTTGGATTTGGTGGCTAAGTCTTCGGTCGAGGAGGTAAGCCAGATTTCGAGAGGTCGCTTTCGCCGCCTTGCTCCGAGGTTTCTCCACTTCCCCCGCCCGTTTCCCCTTTTCCGCCATCACGCTATAATGTCGGCCTTGCTAACCGACCCTGTCACATTTGCGGACTCGCCGACTCATTGGTTATATACTTGGCCCCAGTGGTAAGAAGGCTGAACCATGCCCTATCTAACACCAGAGCGTCCCGAGAAGGTATCTGCGCCCTCGCTGAAAGCGAGTAAGTTGCGTGGTGAGAAACTTGTTTGCCTGACCGCGTACGACTATCCGACCGCTCGCATCGTTGATGAAGCGGGCGTAGATGTCATCCTGGTGGGCGACAGTCTTGGCAATGTCGTGCTGGGTTACGGCAACACAGTTCCGGTCACGCTTGACGAGATTGTGATGTGTACTCGGGCAGTGCGACGTGCGGTCCAACGCGCCTTGCTGGTCGCAGACATGCCGTATGGCTCATTTCACACCGGCGAAGACGATGCAGTGCGAAACGCGCTGAGGCTGGTTAAAGAAGCTGGAGCCGAGGCCATCAAACTCGAGGGCGGCCGCAAACGTATTCATCTCGTCAAACGACTAGTTGATGAAGAGATCGCCGTGATGGGTCACATCGGTTTGACTCCGCAGTCCATCAATAAGCTCGGCGCCTATCGCGTGCAGGGAAAAACCGCAGCCACAGCCCAGGAACTGATTGATGATGCGTTGGCCATGGAAGATGCTGGGGTTTTTGCGGTTGTGTTGGAGGTTGTTCCACGCGAGATAGCGCAGATTATTACTAAGCGGCTCAGCATCCCGACGATCGGCATCGGCGCAGGGGTGCATTGCGATATTCAGGTCCTGGTCCTGCACGACATGCTCGGCCTCTCTTTTGGAAAACTTGCTCGGTTTGTTCGTCCCTATGCGAACCTGGGTGAAACGATCACCGAAGCGGTTAGTAAGTACGCTGATGATGTTCGCAACGGAACTTATCCTTCGGAAGCAGAGTCTTACTCTTTGCCGTCCGACGCTGCAGAGGAATTGAAACTCACCGCGTCGGTGAAGGAAAGCAGCTCCAGGAAGTCCTGAAAACACCTCCCCTAAAATTATGGAGATTATCAATCGCCGTCAGCGCATGAGTTCCGTCGCGCGCAGAATCCGCCGCGAACTGGATCGCACTATCGGGCTGGTACCGACGATGGGTGCGCTGCATGAAGGCCACCTGAGTCTCGTGCGCGAGGCTCGCCGCATGTGTGACGTTGTAGTCGTTTCAGTTTTCGTTAATCCCACGCAATTTGGCCCGGGCGAAGATTTCGCGCACTACCCGCGCAATCTGACGAAAGACACCGCACTCTTAACCGATTACAACGTGGATTACATTTTCGCGCCGGCGCCGGAGGAGATTTATCCGAAGGACTTTTCGACTTACATCACGGTCGAGGGTCTTTCAGAACAGCTCGAGGGAGCTTCGCGGCCAGGACACTTTCGTGGCGTAGCGACTGTGGTTACGGTCCTACTCAACCTCGTGCGGCCTGACTTCGCTTTCTTTGGACAGAAGGATGCGCAACAGACGCTCGTGATAAAACGGCTGGTGCGAGATCTTGGTTTTGATACTGAGATAATCGCGTTGCCCACGGTGAGGGAAGATTCGGGACTCGCGATTTCGTCACGCAATCTCTATCTCGGAGCCGAGGAGCAGCAGGCGGCGAGTGTGATCCACCGGGCGCTGGCGCAGGCAAAGGAAGCATATAAAGCAGGCGAAAGACATCCGTCGAAACTTCACGACATTGTGCGCTCGGCCATCGAGTCGGAATCTCGGCTCCGCGTCGATTACGTGAGTATCAATGACGCGGAGACGCTGGAAAAACTCGATCGGATTGACGATCGACCGACGTTGATCGCTGTGGCTGCTTATGTCGGCAAAACCAGATTGATTGATAACATCACATTGAACGCGGTAAAGAAGAAGGACCTGCTTACCCCGAAGGGCTGAACGACTTAACAACTCGGGTCTTCTCTTTCGCGTCTTTGCTGAGAGTCAGTTTCAGCCAGGACGCTTTTAAGTTATATGAACGATACAAGACAAAAGTCGCACATCAGTTTCCAGCTTAATGGCGAGACGACGGAAGTCGCGTTTGCGCCTCACAAGACTTTGCTGGAAGTCTTGCGTGAGGATCTGGCGTTGACTGGAACGAAGCACGGCTGTGAGTTAGGCGAGTGTGGGACGTGCACCGTGCTGGTTGATGGCCGCTCGCTTTTGTCTTGCCTAATGCTCGGACTCGAAGCCGAAGGACGACAAGTAAAGACCATCGAAGGCATGGCGGACGGTGCGACGCTCCACCCGCTGCAGGACACTTTTGCAGACACCGGCGCGGCGCAATGCGGTTACTGTTCGCCCGGATTTTTATTGGTAGCGGAAGAGCTGTTGCAGAAGAACGCGAATCCCACGCGCGACGAGATAAAGGAAGCGCTTTCCGGCAACCTGTGTCGCTGTACTGGCTACATCAAAATCTATGAAGCGGTTGAATTGGCAGCGGCTCGCATGCGCGGTGAGGAAGCGGAACTTCCACATGAAGCCGTTTATGGTCTGAGCTGAACCTGGCTCATTTCGTGGCTTGCAAGCTTGGAAGTTGAGGGAGTTTGCAGGTTGGGAAGGGTGGTTTACCCCCGCCAGCCACTCCTTAAAATTATGCGGAGGTAAACCACCCTTCCTCACCGAGAGACTGGGAACCTTAGAAGTGGAACCCAATTTGAATGACTGACAAGAACAAAGACTTGAATGTGGTAGGCAGGCCCTTTCGCAAAGTCGACGCACGGGCGAAGTGCGTGGGCCAGACGAAGTTTGCCGACGACATCGTCCTGCCGCGCATGCTCTTCTGCAAAATGCTGCGCAGCCACGAGCCGCATGCGCTCATCAAGAACATCGACACTTCCAAGGCCGCCGCGTTGCCAGGAGTTTTTGCAGTGCTTACCGGAAAAGAGTTACCGATTTCCTACGGCATTCTTCCCGTGAGCCAGGATGAGCACGCGCTCTGCATCGAGAAAGTGCGATTCATCGGCGATCCAGTGGCGGCGGTCGCGGCGATCGATGAAGACATCGCTTTCGAAGCGATGAACTTGATCGAAGTTGAATATGAAAAACTGAATACGATATCGTCGATCGAAGAAGCTGTAATGGTCGCCGAGCCGCGGATTCAGGACTACGGCGATGGCGGCAACATTCATAAGAAGGTCTCGCTGGAATTTGGGGATGTCGAAGAGGCCTTTGCCGAAGCCGATCTCGTTCGCGAAGACACCTTCTTCTACGAAGGCAACACGCACCTGCCAATGGAGCAACACGCTGCCGTTGCTCACTTCGATGCCGACAACAAACTGACGCTCTGGAGTTCGACGCAGACGCCTCATTACGTCCATCGCGCGGTAGCAAAAGTTTTGCAGCTGCCCGCCAGCCACGTGCGCATTATTGCGACTCCCAATGGCGGCGGCTTTGGCGGCAAGAGCGATCCGTTTAATCATGAAATCGTCGTGTGTAAGTTAGCGATGATGACCGGGCGTCCAGTCAAGATTTCGTTAACGCGTGAAGAAGTTTTCTATTGCCACCGCGGACGCCATCCGGTGCTGATGCACGTGAAGACCGGTGTGAAGAAAGACGGCGCGATCACCGGAATGCATTTCAAATCGTATCTCGATGGTGGTGCTTATGGGAGTTATGGCGTCGCGAGCACTTTTTACACCGGCGCTTTGCAGACCGTGACGTACAACGTTCCTCGCTACAAATTCCAGGGCGTTCGCTGCTTCACAAACAAACCGCCGTGCGGACCGAAGCGCGGCCATGGAACACCGCAGCCGCGTTACGCGCTCGAAGTCCAACTCGACAAGATCGCCGAACAACTCAAACTCGATCCGGCAGCGATTCGGCGCAACCACCTGGTACCTCCCTTTTCGTTAACCGCGAACTACTTGCGCGTCGGCAGCATGGGTTTGGGAACGTGCATCGACAAAGTTGTCGAAGGATCAGATTGGAAGAACAAGTTTTCCTGGAATGGTCCCGAGCGGAAACTGCCGCCCGGCAAAGGCATCGGCATCGCTTGCAGTTCATACATCTGCGGCGCGGGACTGCCAATCTATTGGAACAACATGCCGCAGTCGGGAGTTCAACTTCGTCTGGATCGTCAGGGCGGAGTTTGTGTGATGTGCGGCTCAACCGACATTGGACAGGGTTCCGATTCGATCCTTGCTTATATCGTCGCAGAAGTTCTGGGTATCGACCCGTTTGATATTCGCGTCGTAACTGCTGACACGGATCTTACGCCGGTGGATCTTGGTAGTTATTCAAGTCGCGTGACGTTGATGACCGGCAACGCAGCAATCCAGGCGGCGGAGAGAGCTCGCGAGCTACTGGTGATGGCGGTTGCGGAAAAGCTTAGTGTGCCGGTTGCAAATGTTTCACTCGCCGAACGTCGCGTATTCGACGTTGAGAATCCGGAAGTTGGAGTAACGTTCGCGGAAGCAGTCGTACTCGCGGAAGCAAAGTTTGGAACGATTGGCACGGTGGGTTCATATTCACCGCCCGCTTCGCCGGGTAAATTCAAAGGCGCTGGAGTTGGTCCGTCCCCGGCTTACAGTTACTCGGCGGCAGTCGCGGAAGTGGACGTAGACGCGGACACCGGAATCGTCGCTGTCGAGCGGGTGTGGATTGCACATGACATTGGCAAGTCGATCAACCCGATGCTCGTGATGGGCCAGGTTGAGGGCAGCGTCTACATGGGACTCGGCGAGATTCTGATGGAAGAGATGGTCTATCGTGCGAACCGCAACGTGGTGCATAAGTTTCCGTCTCTATTGGAATACAAGAGCCCAACGACTATGGAGATGTGCGACGTCAAGACCTATTTGATCGAAGACGCCGATCCGAACGGCCCGTTCGGCGCGAAGGAAGTTGGGCAAGGGCCGCTCTTGCCGGTTCCGCCTGCAGTTGCGAATGCGGTTTACAACGCGGTTGGTGTGCGCGTGGATGAAGTGCCGCTCACTCCGGAGAAGGTTTTGAAGGCCCTCAAGGAAAAAGAGAAGGGGCGCGAGCCGCGCTACGGTCCTGACTCAGTTCCGGAAGTTGAATGGCCCGAACCGTTGCGCGTGCAAACGCCCGCGGAAGGTGGTGACGGACGAGAGATGCCGCGCGTGGCCGTGCATTCGTGAGCAAGACCAATGAAACTGCCCAATGCTGAGAATGCAGTTGTTGACATCGCAAAGTTACGTGATTACTGCCTCAATCCAAATCATCCTAAGGGGAAACATAAGGCGCGCATTTTCCAGGACAAGTTGGGCATCGCGAGGACTGATGCTGAGCGGCTGCAGCTGCTCATTCTTGATGCAGTACTGACAGCAGACGCGAAGGAACGGGAGCCGTCACCGTATGGAAGACGATTTATCGTTGATTTCCAGATTAAAGTAGAGCAAGGATTTGTAATATCCTTCGCTGCGGTTCGTTCTGCATGGATCGTAAGAAGTGGAGAAGACTTTCCAAGGTTGACCACTTGCTTTCCGAAAGGAGTGCCTAGGGATGGAAGAAATTAAATTGCTCGACGTTGTAGCATTAATGGAAGACCTAGGTGCCGAAGGCTTACGCCGAGGGGAGGTCGGCACGGTGGTTGAGTTATGGCAGGACGGCGTGTTTGAAGTGGAGTTCAGTGATGACTCCGGAGAAGCTTACGCCTTTGCAGCCGTGCGTGCCGATCAAGTGATTAAGCTTCACTTTCGCAAGGACGAAGCTGCATGAGGTTCAACAACGCAACGCTTAGCTTGATATTGAGTTTCGTTCGGAGAAACTAGCTGTCCTATGATGCGACTTCCCAAATTCGAATACCGCACCCCGCGAGCGATCGCGGAGGCGGTGAAGATCATGGCGGGTTCAGGCCCTCAAGGTCAGTTCGTTGCCGGCGGCACGGATCTTTATCCGAACATGAAACGCCGCCAACAAACACCGCAGACCGTGATCTCAATTATGCGCTTGCCGGAACTGAATCAAATTACCGGCGAAGGCAAATCAGGAGTGCGCATCGGGGCGTCAATTACACTCACTGACATCTGCGAACATCCGATCATCAATCGCGATTACCCTGTTGTCGCCCATGCCGCGCGCACTATCTCGACACCCATCCTGCGCAACATGGGAACCATTGGCGGCAACCTGCTGCTCGACACGCGTTGCAACTACTACGATCAGAATTACGAGTGGCGGAAAGGAATCAACTTCTGTCTTAAGAAAGACGGCGATATTTGCTGGGTAGCGCCAGGAAGTTCTAAGTGCTGGGCCGTGCAGTCTTCGGATCTGGTTCCGGTCATGGTGGCAATCGGCGCGAAGTTGCGCTTTGCATCGACGCTTGGAGAACGGGTGATAGACGCCGCTGGTCTATACAACGACGACGGTATCGACTATCTCCACAAGCGGCCTGATGAACTGCTGGTCGATATTCACCTGCCGCCAACCAATGGCTGGCGCGCGTCGTATCAGAAACTCCGACGCCGCGGCGCTTTCGATTTTCCGGTGCTTGGTGTAGCGGCGTGGATCAAAACTGACAACGCCGGGTTGGTTGAGGATGCGCGCTTGATTCTCGGCGGCATTGCGCCGTCTCCGATGCAAGTGGAAGAGGCCGAGCAGGCGTTGATTGGACAGGCCTTTGACAGCGAACACATCCGTGCGGCCGCCGAAGCTGCATATGTGAAAGCCCGACCTTTAGACAATACCGATTTCGTGATGAACTGGCGCAAGCAGATGGCGCGCCAGTTCACTATCCGCGCACTTGAAGCCCTGCAGCAATAATACGGAGCCTTTGGAGTGCGCT
>JANNON010000287.1:0-2671 GCA_031399105.1 Blastocatellia bacterium
TTCGATGACCTGTCGTCGATGGGTGCGAAGTTCCCGAGGACGCAGGCGGCGCTGTTGATCTCGTCAACAATACCTACACGTTTGACGATACAGCCGCCGCTACCCTGGCAGATGGTGCATTAAGTGCCAGTGGTACCTACAGGCCGAGCAACTTCGGAACTGGTGATACTTTCCCGGCGCCAGCCCCAGTTGGTCCATACACCGATCCACAACTGTTGTCGGTATTCAATGGCGTCAACCCGAACGGGACTTGGAGTCTCTACGTGTTCGATGACGTTGGTGGCGACGTCGGTAACATCAACCTTGGCTGGGAGTTGAACATCACGACCAGCGCTGCAGTCTGTACCACTCCGTGCGGCATCGTACGATTGGTGGTTACTTCAACCTTAACTCGCGTCAACGCAACCACTGTCAAGGCTACTTACCGCGTCCAGAATACCGGCACGGTAACTGCCAATAGTGTGCAGTTGACCAACGCTAAACTCGGCGTGGCCGTGGGCAGCCCGTTGCCACAGGCACTTGGCAGCATCGCTCCCGGTGCGTTCTCAGCCTTCACCGATGTGTTCTTCACGAACTCAACGCCAGGCGGGAACACCATTCTGCAGTTAAGCGGTAACTACACGGGTGGGACGTTCAGCAGTACGAAACCAGTCACCGTTCCCTGACGGTATGAGAAAGGAATAAGAACCATGAAAACAACCAAAACACTAATCACCGTAGCGGCGCTGGCAGTGCTGTTCCTGCTGCCAACCGCCGCTAAGGCTGACCCTGTTACACTTCTGCTGGACGCTAACCAAGTTGTGGCGCCAGGTGGCTCAACGACCTTTAATGGGTCACTAAGTAATGCCGGAGCCCCCGCTCGATTCCTCTTTGATGTCTCCATCACCTTTGGGGATTTGGGTTTGAGCGCGGATCCGTCGGCATTGTTCGCAGCCTATCCGGGAGCGATTCCGGCAGCTGGCCCACTAGTGGCATTCTTTGACGTGTTCGCCGACATCACGGTAGCCCCGGGAATCTACGCAGGTTCCTTCACGGTGCTGCTCGCTGATGCCAATGGCGAAAACATCATTACTGACACTCGCGACTTCACCGTTACGGTACGGGGCGGAAATGAAATCCCCGAACCGGCGACGATGGTGTTGTTGGGCAGTGGGTTGGCCGGGCTTGCGGCAGCCAGACGCCGCAAACGCCGACAGGCTGCTCCTTAACTCGCGTCACCTTGGCGTGGTTGAGGTGCGGTTCATTCCGTCAGGCGACTTAACAAAAAGGCCGGTGGATTCGTCCACCGGCCTTTGGTTTGTTCAAGCAGGGCAGATCTTAATCTTTCGACTTGGCCTTCACATCATTAATCACGATGCTGAGCACTAACGCCATTCCCGCCACCGCGGCGATTATGAAGAAGATCATCGCAAAGCCTGGATAACCAAGAATGCGAAACGAAGTCTCGACTCGCATCAACATCGATGCACCCACGATCAGCGCCGCCAGAATTAATCCCAAAGTAATTCGATTAGCGACCTTTTGCATACCTTCCATCAAAACTTTCTCATCAATCGCATCGACCTTCACTTCAAATTCATTCTTCCCAACCATGTCGAGGATCTTGTTAACCCGGGAGGGCAGTTTTTCAACAAACTCCTTCGCTTCGATCACCCCACCCATAATATTTGCGGGAGAGATGGTCTTGAGGAGATTGCGCTGCAAGATCTCGGCGGCCCGCTCCCTGATAATCGCGCCGGGATCAAATTCCGGATCCAGCGTGAGAACAGTGCGATCCAGGTTCAGCAATGCCTTTGCGATCATCGTGAATTCACTTGGCAGTCGGAACCAGCATTCAGCAGAGATCTTAGTAATCTCCAGCCCGATTTGCCCCGTATTGATTTTGCCGAGCGTGGCCGCGTAATTCTCGATTACTAAATCGGCCACACGGCGAGTGAACTCCTCCTCGTTGAAGTTAGGTTTGGGCTTGCCCATTTGGATGGCCACTGCCGCGGCCTCTTCCCCACGTCCTTCACTGATCGAAAGCAACAGACGCAGCAGTTTGTCTTGAAACCCGGGCAGCAGCAGCGCGATCATGCCGAGATCGATTAGAGCGATCTCATCGTCATCGGTTAGCAGCACATTTCCCGGATGCGGATCGGCATGAAAAAGGCCGTCGACTAAGATCTGCTTCAAGTACGCACGAAAAAGTTCATCGGCCAGCCCGCGAGTATCAATCTCCATCAATCGCAAGGGACTAAGTGACGTAATCTTCTTGCCTGAGACATAGGTCATCGTTAGCACCCGAGAGGTCGTAAAGTCCGGAATTGGCTCGGGCACGATCAGATGCTCAAACTCCATCAAGTTCTCAGCAAGAGCATCGAGGTTTCCCGACTCTACTTTGAAGTCGAGCTCACGCAAGAGGCTCCGGCGCAGCTCCAAGGTCATGTTCTCAAAGTCATAACGCTTGCCCAGCTCAGTATGGGCATCCAGGAATTGCGCGACCTCGTTCATGGCTTCGAGGTCTTTCACGATCAACTCTCGAATATCGGGACGCTGTACCTTCACCGCGACCTCAGTGCCATCGCGCAATTGGGCTCGATGAACCTGGGCCAGAGACCCCGCCGCCAAGGGCTCGCGATCAAATGAAACAAACGCTTTGGAGATTCTGACGCCAAGCTCGGTGGTGACG
>JANNON010000299.1:0-2717 GCA_031399105.1 Blastocatellia bacterium
TGCGGCGATGAAGTACCAGCAGGAGGGCGTGCCGCTCATCGTATTTGCGGGCCAGGAATATGGCACTGGCAGTTCGCGGGATTGGGCTGCCAAGGGAACTCGGCTGTTGGGAGTCAAAGCCGTTGTGGCTCAAAGTTTCGAACGCATTCATCGCAGCAACCTCGTTGGCATGGGCGTCTTGCCGTGTCAGTTTGTAGAAGGAGTGAACGCAGCGTCGCTGGCTTTGGATGGTACAGAGGTTTTTGATCTCACCGGCTTAGAGAATGGCGTGCGGCCAGGTCAGGAGCTGTCACTAACAATTCGTCGCGCGAACGGTGCGATTGAAGAGGTGCCGGTAATTCTCAGAATCGATACGCCGATTGAAATTGATTACTACCAGCACGGAGGAATTTTGCCATTCGTGCTCAGGCAGCTGCTCGCGGGCACGACGGATTTTTAAAAACAAGTTTCGAGTTTCGAGTTTCAAGTTCTCGATTGGAAAGTACCGTCGATACCTTGGAACCCGCGTGTTGCAAATTGACTCAGCACAAATTCGAAACTCGAACTTGAAACTCGAAACTCGAAACTCGAAACTTTAGTACAGGAGTCACCCATGTCATCTGCGCAACCAGTAGAATCCTCGAATCCCAGAAAGTACCAACTATTCATCGATGGCAAGTGGGTCGATGCCGAGTCTGGTAAGACTTTTACAACGCCGAATCCAGCCACTGGCGATACCCTTGCCGAAGTCGCCGAGGCAGACAAGGCCGACATCGACAAGGCCGTCACAGCCGCGCGCAAAGCCCTCGAAGGCAAATGGTCCAAGATAAGTGCTCGCGATCGTGGCCGGCTGCTCTACAAACTCTCTCAGCTCATTGAAGAACGCGCACAGGATCTGGCGGCTCTCGAAACTGCTGATAATGGCAAACCGATTCGCGAGTCGACGTACGTTGACTTGCCGCAGGTAGCAGAAAACTTCGAATACTTTGCCGGCTGGGCCACGAAGATCGAGGGCGAGACGATTCCTGTACCGGGGCAGATGTTCAACTACACCTTGCGCGAACCAGTGGGTGTTTGCGGCCAGATCATTCCCTGGAATTTTCCTTTGCTCATGGCGGCCTGGAAGCTTGCCCCAGCGCTCGCGGCGGGAAACACCATTGTGCTCAAGCCGGCGGAGCAAACGCCAGTGACCGCGATGGAACTCGCAAAGCTCATCCAGGAAGCTGGTTTTCCCGATGGGGTTGTTAACGTGGTTCCCGGTTTCGGTGAAACCGCGGGCGCCGCGCTCGCCTCACATCCCGGCATCAACAAAGTGGCGTTTACCGGCTCAACCGACGTCGGCAAAATTATTGCGAAGGCTGCGGCCGAGAACTTAACGAAGGTTTCGCTCGAACTGGGAGGCAAGGCGCCGAACATCGTTTTTGCCGATGCGGATATTGAGCAGGCTGTGAACGGCGCAATGATGGGAATCTTTTTTAATCAAGGCCAGGTCTGTTGCGCCGGCTCGCGCTTGTTCGTGGAAGAGAGCGTAAAGGATCAATTTCTCGAGCGATTAAAAGAGAAGGCCGCGAAGATCAAAGTCGGCAATCCGATGGATCAGACCACGATGATGGGCCCACAGGTCTCGCGAGAACAGCTCGATCGCATCAAGAGCTACATGGATATCGGCCGCGGCGAAGGCGCCACCATTTGCGTGGGCGGTGAAGCACCCGAACTCGATGCGGAATTCAAGAACGGCTACTTCTTTCAACCGACGATTTTGTCCGACGTCAACAACCAGATGCGTGTGGCCCAGGAAGAGATTTTTGGCCCAGTGGTCTCCGTGCTCACTTTCAAGGACGATGAGGAGCTTATCAAGCAAGCCAACGATACGATCTACGGATTGTCCGCAGGACTCTGGACGCGCGACATCACGCGCGCTCATCGCTTCGCAAAAGAGGTCAAGGCCGGAACTGTTTGGATCAACACTTTCAATATGTTCAATGCGGCATCGCCCTTTGGCGGGATGAAACAGTCTGGCTATGGTCGTGAGATGGGCAAACACGCGCTTGAGCTCTACACGCAAGTGAAGAGCGTCTGGGTAGATCTTTCCGGCAAGCCGATTGGTTGGTTCGGAAATTAGCAGAGTCCTATCGTCGCCGCGGCAGAAAACTAATTCTGCCGCGGAGGCATCTTTAGACCGTTGCCGCCTCTCCTCTACAGTTGCGAAATTGTATGTGGCGCTCTCCCGCTGGAGTAAACCTGAAGGAGACGCGTATGCATTTCTCGAAGAAAGTGGGCCTAATTGGCCTGCTGATGATTATCGCGGTTGTGTTCACCGCTTGTCCCAGCCAGACGACCATTTCCAAGATCAACGCCGACCCTGGTGAGTTTCAAAACAAGGACGCTGGGATTGTCGGTAAAGTGACCGACAGTTACGGTGTCTTAGGTCAGGGTGCGTATGAGGTTGATGACGGCACGGGCCGCATCTGGGTCGTAACCAAACGAGGAGTGCCTTCGCGCGGTGCTCGCGTCGGTGTCAAAGGCCGAGTCTACACAGGTTTCAGCTGGGGCGGCCGTGGATTTGGGACAGTGATCGAGGAGAGTGATCGGCGCGTTAAGTAGATGTGGGCGTGTAGATGTTGGATGTTAGATGCTGGTTCTTTTAAACGTTTGGAAGTGTTCTGGACGTTGGCCTTTGAGATCTCAGATCTCAGATCTCAGATCTCAGATCTCAAATCGCAAATCTCAGATCTCAG
>JANNON010000307.1:0-12705 GCA_031399105.1 Blastocatellia bacterium
CCCACCTTCCCGACCTGCAAATTGACCAAGCTCTAACTGGCGATCATTACTTGAATTCAAGCAAGTAAGCTTGGCGCTTTTATGCTGGAGTGGTAAGAACAGTGCCAATGGTTTTGGAAGCTAACGAAGACGCCAGCGAACCACAAATCCCCAAACGCGCTGGAATGTTCCGAGCGCTGTCGCATCGCAACTACCGCCTCTTTTGGTTTGGAGCTTTTCTCTCGAACGTCGGCACGTGGATGCAGGCAGTGGCGCAGGGCTGGTTGGTCCTACAACTTACCAATTCGCCTTTTTGGCTCGGCGTCGACGGTTTCATGGCCACCGCTCCCGGTTTTTTTCTAACCCTTGCCGGAGGAGTGTTCGCCGATCTCGTCGATCGTCGCCGGCTCCTGCTCTACACGCAGGTCGTCGCCGGTCTGGGCGCATTGGCCCTCGCCACTCTGATCTGGATGAATGTGGTGACGTTGTGGATGATCCTCGGTTTCTCCTTTCTTACAGGATCCTGCATGGCCCTCGCTGGTCCCTCTTATCAGGCAATCACTTTTGACCTGGTCGGTCGAGAGGATTTGGCAAACGCCGTTGCGCTGAACTCATCACAATTTCAACTCTCTCGCGTTATTGGCCCACTCATGGCCGGACTCGCTCTTGAGTTTTTTAGTCTTGCCGGTTGCTTCTTCCTGAATGGTGTCTCTTTCGTTGCAGTGGTGGTGTCACTGCGGATGGTGCGTTTTGATCAAGACACGCGGGCGCTTCCTGCGCATTCTGTCAAAGACCGCAGCGCTCTTTGGCAGGATTTGATAGACGGCTTCCGTTACGTGCGCAATCGTCCACGTGTCTCAGCGCTGTTGCTACTGTCGGCAGTCAGCAGTCTTTTTGGCGCTCCCTACCTGACGCTGACTCCAATTTTTGCCAGAGATATTTTCAAGCTGGGGGCTTCGGGCCTGGCATGGATGATGGGCATAGCCGGCGCCGGTGCTTTCGCCGGGGCACTACTACTTGCCTATCTTGGTGACTTCAAGAGGAAGGGCTGGTCGGTAATCGGCGGAGCATTTTCGTTTGGAGTGTGTCTGATTTTGTTTGCCCTTTCCACGAATCTTTACTGGTCTCTGATCTTCCTTTTCGGTGTCGGGTTCTCCGTCGTTACTTCGGTTGCGGTGACGAATACACTGCTGCAGAAACTCGTTACCGACGAGATGCGCGGACGAGTAATGAGCATGTTCATCCTTACCTTCATTGGGACCATGCCGCTTGGGAGCCTGTTCGCGGGGGCGCTTTCAGAGCTTTACGGAGCGCCTAAAACGATGGCTGCGGGAGGCGTGGCGATTGTCCTGTACGTCACATATGTCGCCCTAAGCAACCCAAGACTCAGGGAACTTCACTAACCCTCGTCCGGCAACGCAAGAACGTACCTCGCGACCGTTCTATCCATTAAGCGCTGGAATTTGGCGCAAGATCAGATTCGAGGAGATTTGAATGCTTACCCGAAGAGTTTCTGTCTGCCTGCTGTTTGTTACCTTGATTTTCGTTTCAACGCTCACCGTCTCCGCCCAGGGCGTTATCGTTCCCGGTCCATGCAATCGCTGCCCGGATCGGATTCGAGTCGTTCCGCCAAATATGCCGCGCGCGCTACCGGTCAAATCGATCAAGATTGAAACGAAAGTGGCTTCGCAGGTAGCGACCACACACGTCGAGCAAGTTTTTCGCAATGACACAGACGCGACACTCGAAGGCACATACTTCTTTCCGATTCCTGAGTCAGCATCAATCAGTGAATTTGCGATCTGGGATGGCGATCGCCGGTTGGTAGGCGAAGTGCGACCTCGCGAAGAGGCGCGGCGCATTTATGACGAAATCGTCCGGCGACAACGCGATCCCGGATTGCTCGAATACGCTGGCAAGGACCTCTTTCAGGCCAGCATCTTTCCGATTCCTCCTCATTCCGACAAGAAACTCGAGATTACTTATACTCAGGTATTGCGCGCTGAGTCAGGCACAGTTGCGTACCGGTATCCGCTAGGCACCGGACGACAGGTAACGTCAGTTGGTTCAGTGTCGGGAAGGATCGAGATAGATAACACTGCGCCGCTTCGGAATATTTATTCGCCCACTCACTCGGTAGACATCAAGCGAGATGGTGATCGCCGGTCGGTAGTCTCCTTTGAAACCGGAGCTGGCACCACAGCGCAGGATTTCCAACTTTTCTACACGACCACACGAGATGATTTCGGGGTAACTTTGCTGACCCATCGCGACGCCGGCAAGGACGGATATTTTCTGCTAATGATTTCACCGAAGGACGATTGGTCGGAACAGGAGTATTCAGCGAAAGACATCGTGTTTGTGCTCGACACATCGGGCTCAATGGCGGAAGCGGGCAAGATGGAGAAGGCGCGCGCAGCTCTGTTATACGGAATCAGAATTCTGCGTCCGCAGGATCGCTTTAATGTGATCTCCTTTGCCGGCGAAGAACGCCTAATGGAAACCGGCTTGATAGCTGCGGACGATGCGGGGCGCAAACGTGGTGAGACTTTCGTCAATTCTCTCAAGCCCGTTGGCGGCACGAACATCGCACAGGCATTGCTCACTGCGATGCCGCAGTTTCGGTCGAGCGATCGGCCAAGAATCCTCGTCTTCATGACGGACGGCCTGCCGACAGTTGGCGAGACAAGTATCGCACGCATCGTTGAAGGTGCCAGGCTCGCACGCATTCCTGGTGTTCGGTTATTCACCTTCGGTGTTGGCTATGACGTCAACACCGCTTTACTCGACAAACTCGCAGCAGAGAACGGCGGAGTTTCTGATTACGTTGAACCAAAGGAAGATCTCGAGGTGAAGGTCTCGAGCTTCTTTTCAAAGATTAATTATCCGGTGCTTACTGACTTGCGGCTGGACATGGGTGCTTTGCAAACGGATTTAGTTTATCCGCGCGCCTTGCCTGACGTCTTTCGCGGCTCGCAAGTGACACTGATTGGTCGCTATCGAAACTCTGCGGATATAGATCATCTGCGGATGACACTGAATGGAATGGCGGCCGAGAAACAAAGAACTTTTAACTTCGATAACCTCCGCTTTCCGTTGCGGAATGAACAGAACGATTTTCTGCCGCGACTTTGGGCGACGCGGCGGGTCGGCTGGTTGATGGAGCAGGTGCGAACGAACGGCGAGCAACAGGAGTTAAAAGACGAGATTGTCGACCTTGGCACTCGCTATGGAATCGTTACACCGTACACTTCATATCTCGCGCTCGAACAGCCGCAATCCGGACAGCAGGTAACTGGGACAAATCTACCCACTCAACGCCGAGAGGGTCGCAGAGACAAAGACAGTTCAATCGGCGGTGCAATGATGAGGCCAGGAGTTTCGAATGCACCGAAAGCTGCTGATGTTCAAGCCACGACCGGAGCGGTCGCTGTACAACAGAGCAAGCGCGCACGTGAGCAGCAGGAGAATATTCGCGTCGAGAGCGATGCGCCTTCGGCACAGGTCAAGAACGTCAGCGGCAAGACCTTCTACTTGCGAGACAAGGTCTGGACTGATTCAGAGTACAAAGCCGACGCCAAATTGCCGGAGACCCTGGTGAAGTTTGGCAGTGCGGAATATTTCGACCTGCTGAAACAAAAGCCGCAATTGGGTAAGTTCTTCTCGTTGGGCGAGGCTGTGGTGGTAGTGCTCGATGGCCGCGCTTACCGCGTCGAGAGCGACACCAAATAAGAAGTCCTGCGCAGTAGTAATCGTGCGCCGGCTTGTAAGGGCGTCCCTCCGTGGGCGCCCCTTCGTGTGTAAACGTGTTTCCATTGAACGAGGCTCTTAGCTGGCAAAGGGGTGCCCACGGGGGGCACCCCTACAAAGCGTTCCAGCAAACATGCGATCTTGTCAGCGCGTATCGATCTATGTAAGAGTTTCGAGGCCCCCAAAATCAAAAGTCGTTCGCAACCTGAACCCCGCGGGATCCAGTGATCTTCTGTCAGCGCCTTGATTTCTATGGCATCTTGCGCGCAACGCTCAAACTCGACCACCACCATGCTAAAGCCACTACCGGTCACCGCTAAGAAACCAGGAAAATATTTACCGCAACCTGGCCCACTGGCAACACTATTGTTCGTTATAACGATCGCGATGCCCTGTGCCGCTCAAGGAGGATGGTCGATTGCCACCGTGGCGGCAAAGGGCCAGGACCTCAACGCCGTCTACTTTCTGGACAGCAAGCGGGGTTGGGTAGGAGGAGACAAGGGATTCCTTAGCCGTACCGATGATGGCGGCAGTTCGTGGGTTCAGCAGGTCGTTGGTACGACCGACGGGATCAACGATATCTATTTCAGCGACAAAGAAGATGGTTTCCTGATCGCCGGCAACGCGATTTTCGTAACCCGTGACAGCGGTTCACGCTGGACGGAGATACGCAAATTCCTTCCCCGTGAGTTTGACGGAGCGGTGGTTGAACTCTATAGCGTCAGGTTTCCCAGCAAGAAGAAAGGCTGGGTTGTCGGTTCCGTCAGCAAGCGAGATTTGGTTGTTGATAGCATTCTTGTTTACACGACTGACGCCGGTCAAACATGGCAGCGACAGCGAGCGCCCAGCCGGCTTGAACTGATTCACATGGATTTTGATAACGAAAAGCGAGGATGGATTGCCGGAGCGGGTGGAACGATCCTCAAGACCTCGGACGCCGGACTGACCTGGGTGAAACAAGATACTGGTGTGACCGGCACGATCTACCATATCGATTTTCGCAATGAGAAGAGAGGGTGGGCTGTAGGCGAGCGAGGCACCATTCTGCGGACGAGCGATGGGGGAGATCATTGGGAGGTAGTGCGCGCTGAAATCCGCTCGACACTGTTGAGTGTGCAATTCATTAACGACGACGACGGTTGGGCGGTTGGCAGGGCGGGCACTATCCTCCGATCAGGCGATGGTGGACGAACCTGGGTGCCGCAGTCGTCGCCGACGAAACAGAATCTTTACGCGCTCGATTTCAGTAAAAAGATTGGCTGGGCAGTCGGCGGAGATGGTGTAGTTTTGCGCTATGAGAAGTAGCCAAAGAAAAACCGCCCGGCATGCCGACACGCCGGGCGAATCACAGGAGGAACCGAGTGTTATGGTTGCCACTATATCTGCGACATTCCCTTAACCTCAAAACTTAAGATGTAGTCCGTTTACTGTCGGGTTGCTCAGCAATATATTTGCAACTTAGCTCGACAGAAACGCTAATCGAATCCGAGATTTCGCTCATCTTTCCGAATTTCCGGCTACGACTCGCGCGATCCGGTAAAAGGAAGCGGCATTCCCTGCATACTCACCGTACCTGACATCTCATCACCGGAAATCTCGCCTTCAATCTCCGCCTCAGTCTTTTGTCCATACATCTCAAAAGCGACAGCGGCAGTGAAAGTACTACCGCTCATCGAAGCCGTCAGGATTTCCGCGTTACCCATTTCTGACTCGACTTTTCCTGCCAGCGAGCCGTCGGTATCTGTAAGCCTCAACGTAGCTGGAATGTTCTGACCGAGCGGCGTTTCGATCTCCAACTTCCAGGTACCAGCAATTTGTTCAACCCCGAGCGGTTTATTATCTGGGATCTTTGCCGGCGGGTCTTTTCTTTTGCCAGCCGTATTGTAAAACTCGATTTCTGCAGCATAGGGCTCTACCTGGTCGAGAATCTGACGCCCATCGCCCACTATTACGATCGACGCTTCGTCTGGCTTCACGTAACGTGCGGCTACATCCTGAATCTGCTCGATGGTTACGGCCTGCACGCGATCGCGATAGGTTTCGAGATAGTCATCGGGTAGGCCGTACATTTTGATCTGCACAAACTGATCGATCAGTCCCTCCTGAGTTTCCAACCGTATCGGAAAGACCCCGGTGAGATACGACTTAGCATCCGCGATCTCTTTTTGGGAAACTGGTTCGTTGCGAATTCTATTCAGCTCCAGGAAAAATTCTTTGAGCGAGTCTCCAGTCACCGGAGTTCGCACTTCAGCGCTGGCGCGAAACGTCCCGGCAGTCAGGCGAGCATCAAGATTCGAATATGCTCCGTAGGTATAACCCTTTTCCTCGCGGAGGTTCATAAACAAACGGGACGACGCGTTAGCGCCAAGCACCGTGTGCATCAACAGCATCGGGAAATAATCTGGATCTGTGCGAGTAAGACCGGGATTCGCGATGACGATGTTGGATTGAGCCGAACTCGGGCGGTCCACAATGTAAACCGAGCGCGAAGCAAAAACCGGCGGAGTTGGGAACTGATCCGATCCAGTTGTTCCCGGCTTCCATTCGCCGAACAACTCCTCGATTCGCTTAACCATTCGATCGGTGTCGAGGTCGCCAACGAGGAACATCACGGCGTTGTTTGGCAAGAACTTCTGCCGATGAAACTCAACCAGGCGTTCGCGCGTGGTGGCCTGAATGGATTCGCGGGTTGGTCCAACTACTGAATAGGGGTGCGTCCCATACATCACTCGCGAAACCATCTCAGTGGCGAGGAATGATGGTTGGGCTCGCTGCTGTTTCAAGCTCTCGATCGTGTTCTGCTTAGTGAGTTCGACTTCGTTCTGGGGGAATGAAGGACGAAGCGTGACGTCTGCCATCAACTCGAGCACTTTGTCACTGAAATTGCCGAGCGATGAAGCCGCGACGGTTGAATAGTCGGAGTTAGCGCCTGCAGTTAGTGCCGCCCCCATAAGCGCAACTTCATCGGCAATTTGTCGGCTGGTGCGAGATTCTGTGCCTTCAGTGAGCAGTCCCGTCAGCATGTCGGTCAGACCGGGCAGTTCCAATGGGTCGTTTGCGTCTCCGGTGCGAAACGAGAGGCGATAACTGACGAGTGGCAAGCGCCGGTCTTCAACAACAATGATAGTTAGTCCGTTAGGCAACGAGACTGCTTGCGGCTTTGGAAGCCTGATTGGCCGTGGCGGCAACGGCGGTGGTGGCTGGCGAACTATTTCAGCTGTACTCATGTTATGGATGTAGTGGACCTGAATCTGCCTGGGTGTGTTTGGGTGGATCTGTCGGTTGCTCCGGTTTTTCGGGATGTGGCAGCTCGCCTTCAATGACCACCACTTCCGATTTCGGGGAAAGTGCCGGCTGAGCCGGAGGTGGAGCGGGGACCTGCGGCGCTGGCGCAATTGGTTGTTTCGGCTCTCCCGGTGGTTGCGGCGAGGCGGTTAACGGCGTTTCCTCTTCGGAGGTTTCCGGAACGATATCCAACATCACGCGGTTCTCGACGTTTAAAAACTGATCGACGGCCGAGCTAATCTCCTTCGCAGAAATCGCAAGATAGTGTTCGAGTTCCGTATCAAACACGGTTGGATCGTTGTCGTAAAGCGCATATTCCGAAATTCGTTGCGCCCGGTACATCGTTGACTGCCGGCCACGCACGGCATCGTTACAAAGCGAATTGCGAAGCTTCTCCATCTCTTCCGCCGAGGGACCGTTGGCGGCCAACTGCCGGATCTCATCAAAGATCTGTTCACGAATCGAAGCAACCTCTTCTCCCGGTTTAGGAAGCGCGAAAATGTAGAGCGCCGAGGGACCGCGTCGTTCGTCAACTCCACCTTGAATTGAAACCACCGATTCGTCGCCCTTCACCAGTTTCTGATAGAGGCGAGAACTGTCGCCTTCAAAGAGGAGTTCGCTGGCAAGTGACAGGGCATAGAATTCAGGAGTTCGTCGCTCCGGAATTTTCCAGCCCAGCACAAAGGCTGGAGCCGGAGCCAGCTTATCTATGAAGGTTTCCACAGTCGGGGAAATTTCCTCAGGCTCGCTTACATCGACAGCAGGTGGTGTGGGTTGACTGGGAATATCGCTGAAATACTTCTCAACCAGTTGCTTTGCTTCAGTCTCTTCAAAATCTCCGCAGATCGTTAGTACTGCATTGTTCGGAGCGTAATAGATTCTGAAAAACTCCTTGATGTCGTCAATCGTCGCGGCATCCAGGTCTTCCATCGATCCGATCGTTGAATGCGCATTCGCCGGGTTCTTAAAAATCAACTCGTTGATCCGGAGAAAAGCGTTGACGTACGGCTGATTGTCGTAGCGAAGCCGCTTCTCTTCCTGCACCGCGCTGCGCTGATTATCGAGGTTCTCCTGCGTGACTTTGAGCGAGCGCATGCGATCGCTCTCCAACCACAGCGCGAGGGGCAGATGGTTGGCCGGTAACGTTTCGTAGTAGTTGGTGCGCTCAGTCGAGGTGGTCCCATTCATCGTGCCGCCGGCGTGAAAGATGTATTGGAAGTGCGCCGCCTTGGGTACGTTCTCGGAACCCTGAAACATCATGTGTTCGAAGAGATGGGCGAAGCCGGTGCGACCGGTCTTCTCGTTTCGCGATCCCACATCGTAATAAACCGCGACCGACACGACCGGCACTGCCTGGTCTTTATTCAATATTACGCGCAGGCCATTGGCGAGTTTGAATTGTCGGATTGGGGTTCGTGGGAGTTGAAATGTTTCGGCCACTTTGCTCTCGTTTCACTCGGACTCGGACATAGATGTGATTCGCACCGTGTGGGGAACGGGTCGATTCGGACGGGGAACTCAAGGAGGAGAGGGCCCTTCTAGCTGGGCCCTTCATTGATCAATCCGCGTAACTCGGCACGGAGTCGCTCGATTTCCGCGAGTTTCTGCTGTACTCGCTCAAACAATGCCGATTGAGTCTTGATGCCTTCATCGATCAAGAAACCGGCTGCTTCAGCTCGATTTCGAAAGACACCGGCCTGGACCAGCTGCTCGAGCTTGTCCTGCGATTCAGGAGAAATCTTCACAGCTACCACGTAGTCATCCTTTGCTGACATTGCTCGTTCGATCGTGCGGCTAATGTCACGGCCAATTGCGCTCAACGATTCAGGGATTCGCGAAGCAATATCCCTAACAGAACTGGCTGCTCGCGCTTTGTCGTCGGGATTATCGAGTTCGCCGTCGTGAACCATTAGATCGTCAACCGTTTCCGGTGTTTCATTTTCTTCCCTTTGATAAGGACTACTCATTTGAAAACACTCCTTTAACCGATCGTTAGATCAACTTGCTCGAAATACGTTTTTGGTTATTAGTAAGTTCATTCTACACGGCTTCAATAGGCCGTCAAGCAGGCGCTCTCTCATCAACATTGTCCCGGAGTTTTACGGCTTTTAGTTATTTACTGTTATTGAGATTGGCAACTGAGCTCGAAAAGCGCGCAAGTGCGGCACCAACTTGCCGGTTGGCTCGGCTTCAATTATATTCAGGCGCAACACACCCCAGGTGGCCGGTTCAACTCGAACCCCAAGCGTTTAGACTTCGATATCTTCAGAGGCCTAAGTGAAACAAAGCATCTCGCCTTTTGGCATCGCGCTTTCCATAATCATGCTCGCAACTCCCTGCGTTGTGAGCGCGCAACAGCGTTCACAGACGCAGACACCTGCAGGGAGTTCCCCTAACGGCAGATCCGCATCGGCAAGTGCTCCCGCGAGACGCGGCGCCAGAGCGAACAAAGGGACAGTCATCCCTCAGATCGAACGAGACTTCGAGGAAGCCTTAAGAACAATCGAGCAAAACTACATTCAAGGCAGGAGTCTTGATTATGGCTCGGTTTTCAAGTCTTCAGTGATCGGCATGCTGCGTTCCCTGGATCCGCATTCCAACTATTATGACCGCGAAGAGTTTGAAGAGTTGAAGACGGACCAGCGTTCTGAGTACTTTGGAATTGGAGCATCTATCCTTAACTACACGACTGCTGGTGAGACAGACACCTTCATAACTTCGACGTTTGAAAACTCCCCGGCCGCGCGTGCGCAACTTCGTTTCGGCGACCGAATCGTCGCCGTTGACGGCGTGAAGATGCGCAACAAAGCGTCGCTTGAGGTGCGAGACAAGATTCGTGGACCACGTGGCTCGGTTGTGAAAATGACCTTGGAGCGAGCGCTCGACAAACGGCTCGAAACAGTCGTCCTTACTCGCGATTCCGTGCCCCAGCCGTCGGTTCCTGACGCGTACATCATTAGACCCGGTGTCGGTTACATCGATATGACGCGTGGCTTTAACTACTCAACGACGGATGAACTGCAGGAAGCATTGGGTCGATTGCATTCGAAAGGAATGACCTCGTTAGTGCTTGACCTGCGGAATAACCCGGGCGGGTTTCTTGATCAAGCTATTCACGTAGCCGAGGTTTTTCTTCCTTCCGGTCAATTAATTCTGACGCAGAAGGGACGTAATGGATTTCGAGATAACTCGTACGAATCACGGAACAGCTCGCCCGATCTGACTCCCATGGTCATTTTGATCAATGGCAATTCAGCATCTGCTTCTGAAATCGTCGCTGGGGCAATGCAGGATCACGACCGCGCCTTGATAGTCGGTACGACAAGTTTTGGGAAAGGGTTGGTTCAGAGCATCATTCCGCTTGAGTATGGAGCGGGTTTGACGTTGACCTCGGCAAAGTACTACACGCCCTCGGGCCGGCTGATTCAGCGAGACTACACGAACGGCGGCTTGTACGACTATTACACCCAGGGCGGTTCGAACCAGATAGACCTGACGCAAGAGACCGCAAAGCCTTCGAGTCAGGAGAAGAAGACAGATACTGGCCGCGCGGTTTACGGCGGCGGGGGTATTGCTCCCGACGAAACGGCGAAGCCCAGAACCGTGACGCCAATGCAGCGACGGCTTTTGAATCCGCTCTTTGCGTTTGCGCGAGAGCTGGTCAACGGACGTGTTAGAGGTCTGGATGGTTATCGAGTGAGTGGGCCGAGCAACCTCGAACACGAACTCCAACCAACGGACTTCCAAATTACTGAACCCGCATTCCGTGCGTTCAAGGAATTCGTAATCAAGGATCCTGACTCTAAAAACCTCGCTCCCCATCTCGACTCAAATCGTCGGTTCGTTGAACTGCAACTACGCTTTAATGTCGTGTCTGCCGCTTACGGTCGCGTGACTGCTGACCGCGTATTTCTCATGTGGGACGATCCGCAATTGACCCAGGCCCTCGATGCGCTTCCTCGGGCGCGAAGCCTGGCCATGTCTGCACTTCATCAGAAAAACCAACGTTGAGTTAACTAGTGCTTTCCACCGCAGCATGCTGTAGTCGGTTGGTGCTGTTTCAGCAGTAAAACACGGTCTTGCAACTAAAACTGTCCGCGTGTTAAGGTTTGTTCGGCATTCCGGGCAACTCTTAAGGGAGAATTCCGATGACACGTTTGGGAAACACGCTGGTCAATACTCAGGAACTTGGTCGTGCGATGCGGCGCCGGCGCGTTGAATTCAAATTGAGTTTGCGTGACGTTGCCGATGAAACCGGCGTTTCGGCGTCTACGTTGTCGCGGATCGAAAACGGTACTGGCAAACCGGATGCGGATAATATAGCGAGATTGACGTCATGGCTCGATATGCCGATGGAGCGCGTCCTCGCCGGCCGCCATGTTGACAATGAGACTGCCGCGGCGGTGGTCTATTTCCCGCACGAGTCTACCCCTGAAATCGTTGAAGCCCACCTGCGAGCCGATCGTAACCTCACGCCCGAAACTGCCTCGGCCTTATCCGAACTCTTTCGCGTCGCCTACACTCAATTTAGCCACTCCAATCCGGACAAGGGTGCTCGCAAGCGAAGATAGAAACTTTCAATTTTAACTCCATTTGAATACTAGACATGCCTTATCGCGAACTGCCTCCTGGTGAAAAGTGGCGAGCGTTTGAGTTGCAGGGACTGGGGTTGCGCGACTTTGCCGGAGTGGGGGCCGACGGTCCCCTCGATCCTTTCAAGCTCGCCACGTTTGCGAACCTGCTGGTCGTAGACTTTGCTGATATAAAAGCGCTGAGTCAGGAGGCCAAAGACCATTTGCTCGGAGTTGCCGCACAGGATTGGTCAGGCGGTGCCTGTTCGATCCCGTTGCCTGACGGAAGAAAGATCGTAATCCTTAACCCGAAGCACGGCCGCTTGCGAACGAATGCGACTCTGATGGAAGAGGTGTCACACGTCTTTCTCGGTCATCAGCCCAACCGCTTGAAAGTAGTAGCGCAGGACGAACGCGGAAGGACGATGGCACGCGATTACCGGCGAGCAGACGAGGAGGCGGCTTATGGTGTTGGTGCGGCAGCGCTCGTGCCCTTTGCAGCGTTGCGAAAACTGGTCTATGAGGGGCGCGCATCCGCCGAGATTGCGAGGCACTTTCATGTTAGTCGTGATCTGGTTGAGTATCGCCTGAAAGTCACCCGTCTTTGGCAGACGTATCGAAAAGCGAATCCTCCGAGCGCTTAAAACTTCGTGAAATCTGACTCCCATCCCATTTATTGCTTCGCTCCCAGCTTGCAACGCCTTATAATTTTGGACTCTCGCCTTTGGGGGATCGGCCGCAGATAACCAACCAACAGGAATATGACTGAACAAACAACTGAGCTTCCGCTGCCTGGCCTGACGACCATCGACAAGCTGCGGATGCTTTTGGACATCACAAAGAAGATCAGCCGTTCGCTGGACTTGCAGGAAGTTCTGAATCTCGTAATGGAGACTTTGGACTCGCTGTTGCCATACGACGCAGCCGGCATCTTCGTTTTGAAGTGTGTTGAAGACCGGTTTCGCGTTGAAGGAGACGAGCCGTGCGTATTTCAAGCAGAAGCCGTCAAAGGCTACGACATAGATGAATTGTCGGAACTGCATCTCAAACTTGGCGAAGGCTTCATCGGTCACGTAGCGCTGACACGCGAGCCTATCATCTGCGCTGATGTGACTAAGGA
>JANNON010000337.1:0-10070 GCA_031399105.1 Blastocatellia bacterium
GCAGACAGCCGGAAGTGCTCGCCTTTGAAACCGGTTCGAACCAGTGGCGAACCTACGATGAGTGGCCACCCGCGAATGCCAGTCAGCAAAGTCTTTATCTGCAAGCGAAGGGTGGCCTCAGTTGGCAGCCCTCGACTAGTAGTTCGAGCGAAGGTTTCGACGAATATGTAAGTGATCCGGGCAAGCCGGTGCCTTTTATCAACAGCATCGAGATCGGGATGACTCGTGAATACATGGTGGGCGATCAACGGTTTGCCTCGCAACGTCCCGACGTGCTGGTTTACCAGACCGCTCCACTGCTGAATTCAGTGACCCTCGCTGGTCCAATTACGGCGACATTGTATGTAGCAAGTACCGGCACGGACGCCGATTACATCGTGAAGTTAATCGACATCTATCCCAACGACGCGCCGGACAACGAACCAAATCCCGCCAATGCGAAGATGGGCGGCTATCAGATGATGGTGCGGGGCGAACCGATGCGAGCGCGCTTTCGCAACAGCTTTGAAAAGCCCGAGCCGTTGACCCCGAACAAGATAACGAAGATTGAGTTCACCATGCCTGATGTAAACCACGCGTTCCTCCGGGGCCATCGCATCATGATCCAGGTCCAGAGTTCGTGGTTTCCGCTCGTCGATCGAAACCCACAGCGATTCGTAGACATCAACAAGGCAGTCGAAGAAGATTTTCAGAAAGCAACGCAGCGAATCTACCGCACTGCTTCCTACGGATCCCGCCTGACCGTGAATGTGGTGAAGTGAAGTTCTTACGACAGCCTCGTCACTTCGAGCTAACCACCGTAAATGGCAGCAGCAACGGCTGTGAACCATGCTGTTCAAACCAGCAAATGTCCTGATCCAGGAGATCAAGTTTTAGAACATAGCGGCCCGGTTCGGCAGGTGCTTGCATGAATAGGTTCAATACGACCGTCTCACCCGGTGTCACTGCGCGTTGCAACTGCGGCTGGCCATGAATCTCGCTGATTGGGTCGCCGCTTTCATCCAGAACTTTGACACCAACGCGAACGCGACCTTTCAATGGCGAGCGACTCACCAGCCAAATCGTGTCGCCGGCGTTTGTTAATGAGATCTCTGCTGCCATCTTTGCCGACGGTAGAGATTGATCGGACCAGTTGCCGAGCAGAGAAAGTTCGCATTTGAGCACGCCCGGGTTTTTTGAGTCTGGCAGAGGCGATCCAACCTTCTTGCATAGCAGATAGTTGAACGAAGGACTCTCGACAAAGCCCACGGAATTGCCCTCAACATTGTCGCGGTCGATAAACCCGATCACGGACGTGTAGTCGCCAACGATTGCAAAGCCATGACGCCTGAGCAGAGCGACTAAATACTCTTTGCTGAAAGGCGCTTCCAACGTTTCAAACTTTTCCATCACCTCGCGCAACTCCACTTCCGTGTGGGAACCCGCGGGAGGCTTTTCGCCTTCCGCTACAAAGAGCGTTCCGCCATCTTTCAGCATCGAGGAGAGATTACCAAGCACTGCATTCTCATCTTCGAAGTGATGCAACGAGTCGTAACAGATGATGGCATCAAACACTTGCGCTAACGGACCGGCTTCAATGTCATGAATCAGGAACTCACAACGCGCGCGTGATGTGTCGTCGATGCCGAAGGGAAGTTTCGCAACTCGTTCTTCGGCAACTCGGATCAGGGCAGAGCTGATATCAATGCCCGTCATTTGATAACCGAGTCGCGCGAAGTACTCGGAAAGCCAGCCTGAGCCGCAACCAACATCGAGGATGGTGGCGCCGTGTCGCAAGGCGAGCACGCAAGCGATGTTGGCAAAGTCTGAGAAGTGTCGATGCGTGTCTTCGTCTAATCCGTCTCCCGACCAGCGCGAGACTTTGTGTTCGAGGTTGTAAAACGGTTTCGTGTAGAGGTGGTGGCGGTCGCTGGGCCCGAGTCTCTCCGGATAGTCTTTCGCGCCCTGTTTGTAATCGAGGCCTTCGATCTTTTTGAAGCGGTCAGTCATATTGAAACCTGTCCACAGATTACACAGATGCCACAGATTGAGAGAACGGACAAAGGCCCTGACTGGATCTGATAAAGGACCATATACACGCAAACCGATTTGGATCTTTAATCTGTGCCATCTGTGTAATCTGTGGATAGCCTTTCCACTCAATACCGTGAAGAGGCTTTCAGCGCTTCACTCACGGCTTTGTAGTCACCAGATTCATTCAACTTTTTCAACCAGAACTTGTAGCCGCCTTCATCTGCGTCCCGGTTGAAGTAGAGAAAGTAGTGGACCAGGATGAAAGCGGAATTTCCCTGTATCGAGATGAAACCGGGGTTATAGGAGACCGCCTGTAACGCCTGGGGCCGTGTAATCGATCCGCCACGAAGCGCCGAGAGTAGGTGAGCCCTTGCGGATTTATTCTCCGAGATATCAGCATTGACCAGGAGTCTTTCAAGAAACTGCTCATCGCTGAGTTGGCCGTAAGCTGACACGAACTCATTCTGGTTTGCGATTGCCTCGGCGACCTGAGTGGAAGGTTTCTCCAGAAGTTCCTTCAAAACAAAGTTCAAGTCCTGGAAATCCGCGTACAACGGCCATCGTCCGTACGCCACTTTGTAAAGCATCATCAAGGAAAAGACTGGTGGCTTCAGATTCTCCGGTAGGCCACGGGTAAGTGATTTTGCATTCAGAAAGTCAGGCGGTGTTTTGCCGACACTAATTGCATCGGGCTCCGTCTTCGTTACGGCATAGATGTCTTTCCGCTGCAGCTCGCTCGGGCCATCGGCAAAACTCGTGATGAAACGCAGTCGTCCCTCCCCTGTGCGGTTCAGGAGAAACTCCTCCAGCGCCGGCCGCTCCTTCACCGGAACGAACTCGTTGTGCACCGTTAGATATGATACGGGCGTCTCTTCGAGCAGCTCCATGAATCGATCAGGAATAGGCTCGCTCCGCGTAAGCTTTTCAACTTCGAGAGAAAGCGGTGACACAAAACTATCGTGAGCGTTGACGAGCGGCTTGCCATGATCCGCTGCGCGCAGCATGTAAAGATTATTGCGGTCCCCCGCCGGGAGCTCGACGATCCCGCCTTTCATCTTCAGTGATTGCAAGTACTGAGTCAGTTGGTCGGGATCAGCTTCACCGCGGATCAACTTCAGCGGCGCGACGTTCAGCTCAAACGCCAGTGCCACCAGGATCAACGCATAGACGACGTTCTTCAAATTCCCAGATCGAAACCGCTCAAATAAGAATGAGAATTTGACCGCGCCGACGCCAGCAAGCAGGGCCAGGCCAAAATAGGCAATCATGGCCCAACGCGAAGCCACCCGCATGCTTTGAAATCCGGGAACGAAATCGTAGAGCACTCGATGGAAAAAGAAGTTCAAGCCGAACGAGCCGATTACTCCAATTATCAACCACACGAGACCATGGACCATGAGCTCAGACCGTTCACGAATTGTCTGAATCAGATTCTCATCTCCACCCAAGAGGCGTTGAACAAAACGCGGGTAGGCAATCAGCGAACGGGCCGTCAACGCTACGACGATCAGAAACAAGCAGCGGCTGGTATCAGAAACTGTGAGGATGGTGTAACCGAATGGCCTTAGTCGAAAACCTTCGTAGCCAATCGCCAGGAGCGCGAGCACTCCACAAAAGACAGCCGTGAAGTCGAGCCATACGAGTAGGAGCCGTTTGCGCGAATCGAGTTGGTGATCACTCTTGTTAGTTCGTCTTGAGTTAGCGAGCAGCAGTGCAGCGAGTGCTAACAGCGGAGCCAGCAAACCGGGAAAGAGAACCATCTCGGTTTCCGCAACCGCAGCGCCAAGTCCGCGCCAGAGTTTGTTTCGTTCGTCCACCGCCAACCAGTGCATCGGCTTTGCCGAGTACTTTGTGACTTCCGCAGGTGACCTGTTGAAGTTGTTGAGCTTTGCTACCTGACGGTACGGAAGAAGGAATGGAAGCAGCAGCAGTGCGGCGAGACCAAGTGTGATGGCGCCGCGCGTCCAGAACTTCCGTTCGCGCCAAACTTGATACCGCGTCGCGAGCAGTAATCCCGAGAGCGCAAGCGGTATCGCGGTGATGATTAGCCAGGTCGTGCACGTCAGCGCGTTCATCAGGAATGTGAACCCGAGCCAGCCAGCCCTCTTCCACGTACGCGCCCGCGCGTAGAGAATCAACGCCTCAAACAGCAGCGGAATCCATCCCGCGAAAATCAAATGCAGATGAGCAAGGTGATGAAAACGGAAGGGTACAAATGCGAGCGCGATGCCTGCGATCCACGCCGCCTTGTACGAACCTGACAAGGTGCGAACTAAACGAAATGTTCCATAGGCAGTGAACGGAAAACTGAGAAAGGCAGCGATGCTATAGACCGTTAGCGGACGAAAGCCGGCGGCGAAGAGCGGAAAGAAAAGCAGGCTGACGCCGTAGTCGTATTCCCCAAAGGCCAGACTGTACCGGTAAGGATAAAAGATCGTGGCGTGAAAGAGATTAAGCGGATCGCGAAAAGTCTGCTGATAATCCCACCACAGAAAATATGAGATCGAGTAGGGGTCACCGGGATCTGAGACGCCGTTACGTAGTTGCAGAATCCATGGCCACGTAATAATTGCCGTGAGCAGAACAAAAGCGAGGAAGATTAAGAGCTCGCGAACGAGTGGGTGCCGAACCCGCAATGACGAAAGACCCATTAGCGATTGTGACGTGGCTGGATAATCCGGACGCGTGCGAAGTTTTCAGACTTTTTCAGGACGCGCGCAGGATAGTTGAATCGCACCCACGCGGCAAGCAACACCAAAGGTGTTGCAGCCTCCAGCCCAGGGTTGCGCGCTTTGGCGCAACGCTGAAATCTCGCGCATTTGAGGAATCTAACCCAACGGGGTTGCGTCTGGCTTATCCAGGTAAAGCGGTTTTCCGTTCTAAGCAACTCGGAGCCTGGTTCGCTAATGAGACGCAACCCCGCTGGGGTAGGATTTCGATCGCACTTGATCCCAGGGTAGCGCCAAAGCTCGCAACCCTGGGCTGAAGGTCGCCAACACCTTCGGTGTAAAAGAGCGGGGACAGGGTCCACCTTCCTGACTGTGAGACTTTCAAACTTTAGAGGTCGAGTGGGAAGGTGAAAGGTTTTGAAGAAGCGGGGACAGGGTCCGCCTTCCTGACTGTGAGACTTGTGAGGTTGAGGGTCTCTAAAAACGCTTGCGGTTGCTCAGGAGCGTTAGTCTATAGTGAAGGGCCAGTCCAACCAGATATCAAGGCTGCAACCTCCAGGTTTAATCAGAACGAAGGGACTTCTCCGAGTAAAGTGACAGACCGATTAGTTTCAGTGGGGAGACGGCTGCTGATGGGCCATCGGGCAACCTTGCTTTGCTTCGGCATTCTTCTCTTGATGGGCTCCAACCTGCTTTCAGTCATAGGACGCAAAACGATCACTAACGATGAGATCGTGCACATCCCATCCGGTTACCACTATCTGGTGGGCGGCGACTTTCGCCTGAATCCCGAGCATCCATCACTGATTAAGATGTGGGCTTGTTTGCCGCTGCTGATCATTCAACCAACACCCGGTCCATTCGCGAGGCGGCCGGGCCAGGATTATGCCGCCTTTACGGTCAACACCTCGATTGATTTTTGGAAGGCGAACCGCCAGTCATTTGAGCGTCTGATCTTCTGGTCACGAGTGCCGATGATCCTGCTCACGCTGGTGCTGGGTGTGGTGATTTTCCTGGTGGGCAGGGAGCTTTTTGGCAGTCGCGCCGGCGTTTTAGCGGTCGCGCTTTTCAGCCTTGAGCCCACGATGCTGGCGCACGGACGCGTGGTTCACACTGACATCGCGGCCGCTCTTGCTTATCTGATTTTCTTCTTCGCTCTATTTAAGTTTTTCCAAGCGCCGGCTCCTTCGCGAACATTGTGGTTGGGATTGGCAATGGCCTTCTCGTTACTTGCAAAGTTCTCCATGGTTATTCTCGTTCCGATTTTCGCAGGAGCGCTGCTGTACGCCGTCTATCGTGGTCCAAAGCACAACCCATCGCGAAGCCGAATGGTGATGCAGGCCGGACTCGCCGTCATTAGCGTTCTCCTGGTAGTGAACAGCGCTTACTATTTTCAGCACTCGCCCTTAGCGAATCCTGAACTCGATTGGATTGTTGCCAACACACCACGATTTTCAGTGCTGGCCAGGGAAATACTCTGGTATCTGTCGATACCTTTGCCAACTTACTACGTCTTTGGATTCTTCACGGTGATGGCGCACAACGTGGCTGGGCATCAAACGGCGCTGCTCGGCGACTACGGCAAGCTTGGCTGGTGGTATTACTTTCCGGTTGCCTTTGCTCTAAAGACGACCATTCCTTTTCTCCTGCTTTCGGCGGCCTCGCTGGTTTGGGCAGTCTGGCGTGTCTTGGCGCGTCGAGAGATGAAACTCGCGCTGTTGGTCCTTCCCATCGCGATCTACTTGGCGTTCTCAATGACGAGTCACATCAACATTGGTGTGCGGCACATAGCGCCAGTCTTTCCTTTTCTGTTTCTGCTGGGCGGTACGCTGCTCGACTCGTTGCTGACGAAGTTCCGATCGAGAGCGACGGTGGCGTCTGTAGTTCTGTTGTTTGGGTTGATGCTGACCGAGGCTGTGCGTGTCTATCCCAACTACCTGCCCTATACAAATCAACTGACGTTTGGAAAAGCGAATTGGGAGGTGCTGTCGGATTCGAATGTCGAATGGGGTGATGATGTTAAGGAGTTGGCGAAGTACTTGCGTGATCGCGGCGAGACAAAGATCTATGGAGCTTTGTCAGGTGGATGGGGCACGATTGAGATGTATGGAGTGGAGATGATTGACTATGCGCCGCCCGATATACAGCTTTCAAAAACCAGGTATGTAGCGATCGGCGCGGGTCATCTCAACGGATCTACAGTTTCCGGCGGCATGAAACACGAGAATGGTTTGGAACTGACGGACGACGAACGGCAGAACTACTTCGCGAAGTATCGTAAGGAAACTCCGGAAGCTGTGATTGGAAACTCGATCTATCTGTACCGGCGAAAGGATTGAGCGAAGAGCGAGGGGGTAAGCCGCGGATTTACGCGGATGAAACGGATCTGAGTAAGAAACTGATCTCCTCCTTAAAGTTCTCTCTCTCTTCCGTAAAGTTTTCTCGTTTTTCAGATCCGCTTGATCCGCGAAATCCGCGGCTAACTACCTCACGCAAATTGGCTCGGCTTGTGAGGCTTCGGGTTACTTGCCAGTTTCCGCGGAACTTGCTTGCGAGCGTTTGGTGATTGCTTGTTCCAGCAACGTCACAATCTCCGGATGCTTCTGAGACTGTGCAAGTGCGAGCGGCGTCTGGCCATCGGATTTCTTGATCGCCGGATCGGCGCCTTTCTCGAGCAGTAGCTTTACCGTTGCGGTATTCCCGTTCCAGGAGGCCTCAGTCAGCGCTGATTGCCCATTCGCATCCAGGCCGTTGACTGGAGTGCCCTTTTCTATTAGTTCGCTAATCAGTTTGTTTTCGCCCTTGCCGGCAGCCGCCACCAGCGCCGAAACATTCTTGAAGAGCGCCACGATCTCCGGGTGCCCGCCGCCCAGCGTGGTCACAGTTTCACCGTCGTTCTTTTTGGCGCTGAGATCAGCTCCGTGGTCCAGCAGCAGTTTCACCGTCTCTGTTTTTCCAGCGTAGGCAGCTTCCATGATCGGAGTGTTGTTATCATTGCCCCGCATGTTTACGTCGACACCCTTCTCCAACCAACTCTTAACCGCGGCAGTATCGCCTGCGGCAGCAACTTCTAACATTGCGATTTGCGCACGCGTGAGTTGCGCGTTGTTTCGCGGCGCCGCGGTTGGTCTGGTGGCAACCTCGGTTCCCTTTTGACAGCCGGCTAAACCCAGGACAACGGCTGTGATCACCAACAGAGTGAATGAACGAAACATTTGAGGATCCTCGAGTTCGAAATGAAGTAATCCGAGTGGCGCCAGCCTGTGTTGACGACAGAGTGCTGAAAATCTACTTTGGCTGGCCGGCAAATTACGGATGGTTACAGAGCGCGCCCAGTCTCGCATAGGGAATTGCAAGCGTCAAAAAGCTGACGGCGCCAGCTAAGAACTCCGGTGTGGCAGTAAAGTCAGTACCGTAACGCGGCAGCGTCGGGTCCGATCTACGCAACGTGACTCGATGACTGGCAGCTGACCCGACGCTACCGCGTTTAGGTACTGACTTCTTACTCAGGTTTCATGCACAAACCACGTAAACCATTAGCGCTTGTCCGACGACTACTGCCATACGCGTGGCTGCTGGCGCTGGCCGCATCACTGTCGTTTGCGGCAGTGAGCGCTGACCGCCGAATGCGACAAGTGGAAGAGTATCCGTGTTGTTGCGATCCGTTCGGATACCTACAAATGGCGAAGGACATTCGCCAGGGCGGCTCTGCAGGATCGGGACCGAGCTTTACGATTGAATCCGATCACACGCGCCAGCTTATTCACTTGATGCAGTCTCATCAGGTGCCGGTGCCGCTTTGGGAGCACGTCGTCGCACCACTCGCCTATCATTATTTTCCACGCGTTGATCGAGTAGGAGTGCAGTATCCGCCCGGCGTAGGATTGTCGCTCGCGCTCTTTCCTCAAGACCAGGCACTCCATGGTCTAGGCCGCGCAGTTACCGCAAGTTTTCTCGTCGCGGGCTTGTTTTTGCTCGGGTTCGCAGCGCTGACGAAGAGATGGTTATCGGCGGGCGCGCTCGTCCTCGCGCTAGTTTTCGGCCTCGACATCCTGGCGAGAATCGACAACGCAAGTTTCTCAATCAACGCGATGTTGGCCCCGCTACTGCTGTGCGCGCTCGGCCTAACGGCGGCATTTTATGTAGCTCGCTCGAAGCGCTCGATCCTACTCGCCTGGTGTCTAACATTTGTAGCAGGTTTGTTTTTTGGATTTGCGGTAATGGTGCGACTACCGATACTGCTCATGATGCCAGGCATTCTGATCGTGCTTTGGAATGGTGACTGGCGGTCGTGGCACAGAAGCGCAATGCCGGCTTTCATGTTGGGAGCCTTGTTGGGCGGCGCGTTGCCACTGGCGATCTATCAGTACCGCATGACTGGCGCGTGGTACTCAACCACCTATCCCAGTTATGACAACTCACCACCATCGCTTGAATATGTAGTTGCGAACTTCAAATACTACTTTGGACCAGGCAAGGCGAGCAGGTTTTTTTGGGGGTTCCCAACTGTGGTTATCGGTTGCCTGGGCCTGTTCTATTTAGAGTACGCCGGCAGAACGCAGCGTATTGAATCTGAATCTGATGACCCGCAAGCTCAAGACAACCGCGAGTCCAGCGAAAGCGGTGACGTACCGCGCTCGTCACACGCACTGCAAAATTTCTTCCTGCCGCAGTTTACCTGGGCCAGGCTCGCACTGGCGGCGTTGCTCGTTGGCGGCATCACGCTGGTCTACAATCTTACTCACTCGATCGCCGGACATTATTACCCGGTGCCTGCGACGTTTGGTACAGTACTGTTGCTTGGATTGGGGGCTTTCGGTCTGGAGCATGGCGTCGCGCGGACGTCAGTGCGCGGAAGGTTTTGGCGGACACTCCAATACGCCGGATTGATCCTGGCGCTTGTTCCTGGTTTGGCGGCGATCTCTTATGCCTGGACCGAGTACACGCCGCCTGCCGACTCGCGTGTGCCGCCACGCTTCGCACTTCCCGCAGAGCTAGCGGACGAGCGCGCCTGGATTTGGGCAGATCATTTGAGCGGCACGATCTGGTATTACTCGGCTAGACCGACACATAAACTCACTCCCACAAATCGGGAAACGCGAGAGCTGATCTACGAGTTTATGAAGAGTCGCGATGAGCCACACTATCTGATTGCCGACGCCCCAAACGCACAGCCAATAATGAAGGAGATTGTGCAGCTCGGGGGTACCACGAAATTGCGTGGTGAGGTCGACGGCTACCCGTACTACCTGATCGAGTGGCCAGCGGTGCAGTAGCCCGACTGTCAAGGAGGGCTTCCGTGTCGGGGAGGCCCCCCCAACGGGCGGGGGACAGCAACCAAAACCCAACAAAAAACAAGATAAATAAAAAAAAACCCCACCCCCACCA
>JANNON010000352.1:0-2253 GCA_031399105.1 Blastocatellia bacterium
TTTCGAGTTTCGAGTTCCAGTTTGTGTCGCGTTCGTGGGAAGGAACGAAACTAACACGCAGTCGATCAGAAAAAGTTCCAATTGACATTGGGCGAACTTGAAACTCGAAACTAGAAACTCGAAACTCCGTCAGCTTCCGCTTTTACCGGCACCCGAAGTTCAAATCTCGCACCACCATCATTCGAAACAAGGCTCGCGGATCCACCTGCTTCCTGCATACGCTTTCGAACTATTGCCAACCCCAGCCCGGTTCCCCGCTGCTTCGTAGTAAAGAAAGGCTCCCAAATCCTTTCGCGCAGATCCAATGGTATTCCAGCGCCAGAGTCTTTGACCCAAACGAGTAACTCATCGTCCTTACCGGCAACGGTAATCTCCACCTGGCCACCGGCCGGCGTCGCCTGCATGGCGTTGAGAATCAGATTTGATAGCGAATCACGAACCGCGGAAACTGCCACACCAGCTAGTTCCTGATCAACCCCAACTCGGCAATCGAGCTTGATTCGTTGCTCTCTCGCGTTTGCCTGAAAAAGGCCCGTGACTGAACGCACCAATTCATCAACGCGTAACGGCCGCTCGGCTGGCGGTTGCCGCCGGGCAAAACTTAGGAGTTGTGACACACTCTGACTCAGCCGATCGGTCTCACCAACAATCAGGTTTAGATCGCGCGAGTACTCAACATTCAGACTCTCATCCTCACGCATCACCTGCGCGATAGATTTGATAGCTGACAAGGGATTCTTGATCTCATGCGCAACCGTTGCGGCCATTTGTCCGAGCACCGCCAGGCGCTCGCGTTCGGCTAGTCTTCGTTCCAGGCGCACATTCTCTTCCACCAAACGCCAGTCTTCGATGGCAATCGCAACCTGGCCTGCAAGAATCTCCAAAACAGACCGCGCGTCGATCGTCAAACTTGAAGCCGGCGCATCGACCAGCAAAAGTCCCGCCACCCGATCTTCGCGGCGGAGTGGGTAAGCTACGTTGAAGCCCTGCTCTGCAAGCGTGCGATCATCTTCTACCGGCAACCAATCCTGACGCTCAGAAGAGTTCAACACTTCAGTCACCCATGGCTCGGTATTCCCTGGCGAACCAACAGCGTGATCAGCGCTGCCCTCGCCATTGGCGTCGGCGCTTTCCGGCAAAGCCCCCACGATGATTCGTACGCGGCGCAGACTGAGTGTTGCTGCAGTTTTCTCTTCGACGAAGTGCAGTAACTCCGGCAACTGCTTGAACTGCCCGGCATGCGAGCCAACTCTGGAGACTATCTCCCGATACAGCGCCGCCTCTCGTTCGAACAGTCGATGAAATCTCGCACCCAGCCAACGCCGCAAGGGCGCAGCCGCCAGTGTTAACGCGAGAATGAGTAATGCCTCGAGCACTCCGGCGCGAATTCCATAACGCGAAGTCATCCAGTCGCCAATCGTTCGAATTCCATAGATGTAGATTGTCAGAACGACGGCGGCGAAAGCGGCGACGATCAAACTCTCTTCGATAATTAGTTCCAGATAGCGATATCGATAGATGTAATAGGCCAGCAGCGCTGAAGGTAACAGCGAACCGAGATTCGCGATCGTCTTGAGATAAAGCCCCGCAGGTGTCCCTTCGCCCAGGCCAAACGCAAGAGCGAGAAGAATCACCACGCCCACCGCGAGAAAAGAGGCTGCGAGCGTGCGCATGATCTTCTGCTCGCTCGCATTCTGCGTCTTCCGCGCTATCAGGAGTTCGGTGATTGCTATCAGACCGAGAACATATGCGATCCAGAAAGCGAACGGCAAAACAAAGAACGACAGCTTTGCAAACATCGGCGCGTAGCCGCCGGTCCAAAGCTGCGGAATGGAAACGACCAGAAAAATTGCGGGGAAGTACGAGAGATAGACGCGAAGTTTTTCACTGCGGTTGAGTTCGCGTCCGGAGGCGTTGGCCCAAAGATGAAGGTGAACGTGAAGAAGAAACGAGTAAGAAAAGGTGATGCTGATGACTGCAACTGTGTCGGCGAGACGAAGCAGCGTGGTCCAGCTATCAAAGCCGAGCCCAAACAGTCCGTGGAGCGTAATTATTAGATTGCTGCCGTGCCAGCCGGCCATGCTCGCAGCGAGACAAAAAAGACCTCGCTCGAGCCGTGTGAGTTTGCGACGGCGCGTGAGTAGTTGCACGCCCATCCAAAGCGGCAACACTGCCCCGATGCTGTAACCGACGAGCAGGATGCGGATCGAGAACCACGCCTTGCCCAGCAACCCGCCTGTGGCAATGCCTTCG
>JANNON010000369.1:0-2946 GCA_031399105.1 Blastocatellia bacterium
GGGCGGTGCTCGTCGTTGGTGAGATCGGTGAAAACCCGGCAACAAGATTCGGAAACCCGCGCATTAAGTGGCTGTCTTTTGATGAAGCCGTCTCTGCGTCCGCAAGTGAGTGTTCGCCTGCAAACACCCATCGCGACGACATCGCGATCTGGTTGTTCACTTCAGGTTCGACGGGTCATCCAAAAGGCGCAGTTCATCTGCATCACGATCTGCCTTACAACACTGAGGTCTTTGCCAAACGGACGATTGGTGTAACCGAGAATGATCTGACCGTCTCGGTGCCCAAGCTTTTCTTCGGTTACGCCACGGGGACCAACCTTCTGTTTCCGTTTGCCGTGGGAGCCGCTACTGCTCTCTTTTCCGAACGGCCCACGCCCGCCAAATTGTTCGAAGTAATCAAACGGTATCGCCCAACGATCCTGACCACGGTGCCCACAATGATCAATTCAATGTTAAATGCGGAAGAGGCCGCGAGCAGCGATTTGAGCAGTTTAAGGTTTTGCTATTCAGCGGGCGAGGCCCTGCCGCAGGAACTCTACGAAAAGTGGAAATCGAGCTTTGGAACAGAGCTCTATGACGGCATCGGCTCCGCGGAGATGTTCCATATCTACATCACCAATCGCCCTGGCGACGTCAAGCCTGGCAGTCTTGGCCGCATCGTCGGGGGATATGAAGCGCGCGTGGTGGACGCCGATTTGAACGAAGTGCCAACTGGCGAGATGGGAATCCTGCGCATCAAAGGGGATTCAGCGGCGCTCTGTTATTGGAACGCGCACGAGAAATCGAAGGAAACTTTTGCTGGCGACTGGTGCACCACCGGCGATCAGTTTCACGTCGATAAAGCTGGGTACTATTGGTACCACGGCCGAACGGATGACATGTTGAAAGTGGGGGGCATATATGTTGCTCCCGCAGAGATTGAGAACTGCCTGCTACAGCATGAGGCGGTGCTTGAATGCGCCGTGATAGGCCACGACAGCGGGCAATCGTTGGTGAAACCGAAGGCTTTCATTGTGCTTCGCCAGAGTTTTGAAGGCACTGAAAACCTCAGTCAAGAGATCAAGGACTTCGTAAAATCCAGACTCGCGCTTTATAAGTACCCCCGTTGGATCGAGTTCGTGTCATCGCTCCCCAAGAACGATCGGGGGAAAATTGACCGCAAGCTGCTGAAGCAATAGTGATTTCACTTCAAAACGAAAACTAAGGGCGAGTTTAGAGATCGCAGATCTTCCCCAAAGGCTTTCGCTCTTTCAATCCAGTGATGGTCCAAAGTTCCAGCTTCTAACCTACCTTTTCCGTCCAAAGTCTAGACTGTGGGTCTGAAATCTAGACCACTTGGTCCAAGCTGCTCGCTCTTAGCTGCAATCGCTTTATTTATGTTGGATTTCCTTAACTTGGCGAGGTCGGCCCTCTGGCTTGGCAATTGCTAAAGCGTTAAGAAATCGTGATTGTGCGGAATCACCCCTAGTCAAATGCGGTCCATGCAAAGCTCCTCGCTTGCTGAGCAAGACGACCCAGAAATTCTGAGTCTTGCCGATCGCCTTTGACGTCCTAATTTCCGGTTTAACCCGACTAGATACGGAGAACAATTCATGAGAAAACTATTTCTGTTGCTTGCCGCGATAGCTTTGATGAGCATTCCGGCGACCTGCCTTGCCGATACGATCACTTTCAGTCCCCCAGCGACCGCCCCCAATTTCACGGGCAGCACTGACAATACTAACGAGAACGACTACCAGGGTGGCGCGAACCAATTCGATTTGGACCACACGCGTGCTTATACCTGGCAGATTGGCAGCGTTGTGCTTCCACCTGGCCACGTGATCACGGGAGCGTCGATAACCTTCCGAAACATTGCCAATTGGGACACGAATTCTAATACGCTGTTCGTGCACTTGCTCGACACGGCCCGAAGTTATGCAAGCGATCCGAGCGGCAGTCTGACGCAAACCGTCGGCGGCGTGACTTCGGTGCAAGATGCTAGCGGTACTCCGGTCACCGTCATCTCCGACTACTTCGGGGGCAGCAGCACGAATGACCTTCTGCTTAGTTCCACCGGCGACACGTTCCTGTTCCAGCAGGCCTTCAACATGGTGGGCCAGGGTGGATACAACAACGCGATCGACTTCACGCACGTGTTCACCGCGTCGCAGTTGACCGCTCTTGCTGCGTACATCGCCAATGGCAACAATCTGGCCTTCGGCTTCGATCCGGATTGCCACTATTGGAACAATGGCATCGTTTTCACCATCTACACCGGACCAACTGCAGTTCCGGAACCCGGAAGCATGCTGCTGCTCGGCTCAGGATTAACCAGCGCTGCCTTCTATCTCCGACGACGCCGCCAAATCAAGAACGCTGCGTAGTCCACAAAAACGGCCCCGACACCGGGAAATCGGCGTGAATGTTCAATCGAGCATTCGCGCCGATTTCCCGTGTTTCCTCAGCTCAATACGGCTTACTTTGCCGCGAAAATCGCGGTTTGACCCCTTTGATTCTGGAATGGCCTAACCATCCGACATATCTATTAATCGGAAGCCAAGAATCGGAGGTTATGCCCCTTGAAGAAAATCATCCTTTCGCTCGCCGCGCTAGTGCTAATCGGTATGCCGGTGACTGCATTTGCTGACACTTTTACTTACCAGGCGCCAGCCACGGCCCCCAACGACGGACCTGGTGGACCAAACCAGTTTGATCTCGATCACCACCGTGCTTATACCTGGCGATTAGACAACGTTAATGTGCCCTCCGGCCATACGGTCACGAGCGCCACGCTGACCTTCAACAACATTCGCAACTGGGACACAAATCCCAACATGCTTTTCATCCACCTGCTCGATGCTGCCAAGAATGCCGGTGTAGCGTCGTTCCTGGATGCGACTGGTACTCCGGTTCCTTCTTCTCAGATCAACGACAACTTTGCTGGTGCGTTATACAACAGCAATC
>JANNON010000414.1:0-9602 GCA_031399105.1 Blastocatellia bacterium
CGAGCCGCCGGCATCTCGTTATGAAGGGCTCGATGCCAGCGTCTCGACCGACGAACATTTGCTGGAACGCATCTCTTCGCTTGAAAACCGGCTATCGCGACTGACGGAACGGTTAGAACGTGGATTGGACTTGCTCCTGAGACAGGCGCAGAACTCTTACTTCGATCGAGCTCTCGTGAATGCACTTGTGGCATTACTCAGCGAGGACGGAATTGTGGAAGGTGGGCGGCTCGAGCGGTTGTGGAACGATCGCTGCCAAAAGGACGCTGAGGAGCAGGAAGAGAGCGCGCGGCGAGAAGAACTGCGCGTTCGGATTCTCGCCGGATATCGCGGCCCAACCCGGAACGCATTCGAGCAATTCATTAATGAAGGATTTTTGTTCATCGAAGATGGCCAGAGTCCGCGCGGTGTCCGTTCGTTACAAAGGGCGGTAGAACTCGACGCCACCAATGCGCTCCTGCTTTCCTTTGTCGGTGAACATTTTTTCCGTAGTGGCAAGACACGACTGGCACAAACATATCTGGCCCGCGCTTACGAAATCTTGCCCGGCGATATTCGGGTGTCGTTGCTGCTCGGTCTGACCTGTGCAGATGAAGGCGAAACAGAACGCGCGAAGGATCTATTGAACAGCGCCACGCGCTTGGGCGGGTCTTCTTTTGCCGCGCATTATGGGTTGGGCCGCCTGTTTGTCGCGGAAGAGAACTGGCAGAAGGCGCTTAAGGAATTCAAGCGAGCGCTGGCGAGCAAACCTTCACCAGAAGCCCACTACGCGCTTGGCTGCTTGTATTTCCAGTTGAGCCGCGATTCGCTGGCAGCCCGTCACTTACTGAAAGCGATCGAGATGGACGGAGACTACTCGGAAGCGTTCTACCTGCTAGCCTTAACTTATCAACGCTCGGGCCAGGAAGCTTTGGCGCGTGCTGCTTTCGAAAAGTCAGGGAGCGCGGAACCAACCAAGGTCTCGCAACGAAAACGGCAGTTGGCCGGGCGACCCGAGATTGCTCCGCTGTTTCAGCTTTCCGGTTCAAACTCACGCCGGCTGATTACCGGTTGTGATCGACGACTCGCTGAAGTGCTGCGCCGGGATGCGTTGACTGTTTTTACGACGGTTGAGAACTGAGACCCCGGGTAAATCTAACCCTCTGCGTATTCCCTTCGTTCCGCCTAAGGATTCCCCACTTCAAACTCAGCGGTGCAATAAGGTCAGTACCCACCTCGCCGTAGCGACTGGGCCATTTGGGGCCGCAGTGGCTATGAAGTCAGTACCGAAGCGCTGTAGCGTCGGGTCTTGCCGCCGAGATTCAATGGCAATCGAAGCTTTGGTTAATGACCAGAAGCAGGAACACGAATGTCTGTCGATATCCGCAGCAGTGACCCGACGCTACCGCGTTTCGGTACTGACTTCATTGCCACTAGCCAGTCCGACCAACACGCTGACGGAGCACCAGCACAATACCCGTCACGTTTGACAGCCCATTTTTGCTGACTATAATGAAGCCTTTTGTGCGCAGGCTGCAAAATTCACTGAGTTGAAATAGAGTAGTGTCCGATGCAAATTGAGCTAGCCAGTCTTGAAAGCTCAAAAGGGCAGTTCGCCCATACCTACGAACCCGGGGAGCTAAAGCTTCTCGATGATCGGCTGTCGTTACGCGGGCCGCTCAAGATTTCCGGGAAGGTGAGGCGCGATGGTGGAAAGCTGAGAGTCGTCGGGCATCTGGGCGCTCAGGTAGCTGTTGAGTGCGATCGCTGTTTGCAATTACTGGATTTAGCAATCTCGCGCAAGTTCAATCTCGAGTACGTCACGCGGGCCGAGTATGAAGCCTTGCAAGTAGTCGAGTTGACGGACGAGGATCTCGACCTCTCCGTATTCGACGGGGAGATGATCGATGTTGATGAGATTGTTGGCGAGCAACTAGAACTCGCGGTGCCGTCGCAGACCATTTGCCGGGAAACTTGTAAAGGCTTTTGTGGGATGTGCGGAGTTAACCTCAATCTTGGAAAATGCAGTTGCCAGCATTCGGAAGTTGATCCGCGTTGGGCGGAATTGAAGAAACTAGTGAATCGTAAGTCGTGAAGCGCACGAGTCTGACTGACACTTACTATTCACGCTTTACGATTCACTATTTACGAACGGAGTAATCATGCCAAATCCAAAACGAAGACATTCCAAAGCAAGACGCGGAAAGCGCAGGGCACATGACGCTCTGCGTGCTCCGCAGACCAGCCTGTGTCCTAACTGTCAGGAGCCTCGCCTGCAACATCGTGTCTGCCCCAAGTGTGGTTTTTATAAAGGACGCGAAGTTGTACAAGTAGAACAATCCTAGTTCGGCTAAAAATTAAAGCCTGTGCGAAATCAGTCGAAGACTGAAACCCGCTTAACGGGAAAAGTCGTGCTCGACGCGATGGGAAGTGACCATGCGCCCCATGCGGAAATTGATGGAGCGCTGGCTGCCACACGGGATCTTGGCGTCCAGGTAATCCTGGTAGGCCAGCCGGAAAAGGTGCTTCCGGAACTGCGACGCTGTGGTTGGAGAGGTGACGGCGATCGCGGGATTGAGTTCGTCGAAGCTGCCGAGGTTATTGCGATGGGCGATCCCGTCGCGACCTCGGTCAGGCGAAAGAAGAAGAGCTCTTTGAGAATCGGGTCAAAGCTCGTAACCGAAGGCCGTGCAGACGGATTTGTATCTGCTGGAAATACCGGCGCGGCAATGGCCACGGCAAAAATGGTTATTGGAATGTTGCCGGGCGTAGATCGTCCAGCGCTAGCGGCACTGATTCCCACCAAGTCTGCGAAACCTACTCTGCTGCTCGACGTCGGTGCGAATTCTGAGTGTAAGGCGGAACACCTCGTGCAATTTGCGATTATGGGCGACGCTTATTCGCGCGCCGTATTGGGCACCATCAAGCCGGCAGTAGGACTCATGAGCATCGGTGAGGAAGAGGCGAAAGGGAACGATCTGACCAAGCAGGCGTTTCCGCTGCTGCGAGAGATGAGCATGTTGAACTTTGTCGGCAACGTCGAGGGCCGCGATGTCTTCTCAGGAGCAGTAGACGTCATCGTCACCGACGGCTTTACAGGCAATGTCATGCTCAAGCTTTCAGAAGGTTTGACCGAAGCGATGTTGTCGATGATCAAAAGAGAGCTGACTGCCTCCGCGGTAACCAAGGCCGGCGCAATGCTCGCCAAGCCGGCTTTTCGCAACATCAAAAAACGTCTGGACTATTCTGAGTATGGCGGCGCGCCGTTGTTGGGCGTGCGGCAAATCGTGGTGGTGGGACACGGCAGCTCCAACGCACGAGCCATCCGTAACGCAATTCGTAATGTTAAAGAATTTTCGGAGAATCACGCCGGCGAGCGGATCGAACGTGGCATTGCGGAAACAAACCGTTCGCTAGCGCTTGCTGAAGCAGCCTTGATTAATTGAGTTTGGCTTTTCTTTTTTTACTGGATACTATTATCGTCCGCTTCAGCAAACTTTGAGGGATTAGATGGGAAATCAACGCGCCGGGATTCTGGGCACCGGACATTCGTATCCTGAAGGCATTCTGACCAATGCCGATTTGGATAAGTTTGTCGAAACCTCAGATGACTGGATCACTTCTCGGACGGGCATCAAGCAGCGACGGAAGGCCAGCCCGGGAGAGTACACTTCACTTTTTTCTGTGCGTGCGGCACGCCAGGCGATTGAGCGGGCGCGGCTGGATCCGACGGATATCGATCTCTTAATCTGCGCCACCGTCACGCCGGATCAGATTCTCCCTTCGACAGGTTGCATTATCCAGGCCGAACTCGGAGCAAACAACGCCGCGGCAATGGATGTTGTGGCTGCCTGTTCCGGCTTTTTGTACGGCGTAACGCTGGCCAACTCGATGATTCGGACCGGTCAGGCGAAATACGCATTGGTAATAGGCGCGGAGATATTGAGTCAGTACGTCGACTACACGGATCGACACACGTGCGTCCTGTTCGGTGATGGAGCAGGAGCCGCAGTGCTTGGACCAGTGGAAGGAGATCGCGGGATACTGGCGACGAAAATCAAATCCGATGGTCGCTTTCAGGAACAACTGTTCTCACCTGGTGGTGGCACACGCCGGCCACCAAGTGCCGAAACGCTGGCAGCCGGCGATCATTTCTTCAAGATGAAGGGTAACGAACTTTTTAAAGTTGCTGTACGCTCGATGACGGACATTTCGCGCGAAGTACTCGAAGAAGCCGGTTCAACCGCGGCCGACGTCAAGCTGTTCATTCCTCATCAGGCAAACCAGAGAATTACCGATGCCGTGGCGAGCAAGCTGGATGTCGAGACCGAACGCGTGTACTCAAATATCGCGATGCACGGAAACACCTCGTCCGCTTCAATTCCAATCGCGCTGGATGAGTGTGTTGAAGCTGGGAAGATTAAGGATGGCGATCTAGTCTTGATGACTTCTTTTGGTGGTGGTGTAACGTGGGGCGGAGTCGCGATGCGTTGGTAGCAGGAGAGACATTCCTGTCTGTCTAATGCTCTACCAGAATCTTCTGACTGGAAGAAATATCGCAATTGTCTTAATGAGCGTCGAAAACGAGCAATTGGCCACTGCCAACCAAAACCCGGCCATCGCCTTCATCTTTCCGGGACAAGGTTCACAGTATCCGGGCATGGGCAAGACTCTAGCAGAGAACTTCGCTGCTGCCCGTCAGGTCTTTGAAGAAGCAGATGACGCGTTGGGATTTTCCATCTCGCAGTTATGTTTTGCGGGATCAGTCGAGGATCTCCAGCTAACGGAAAACACGCAGCCCGCTATTCTGACCGTTTCAATCGCCGCTCTGCGAGCTTTTGAGTCCGAAGGTGCGCCGCGTCCAAACTTTGTTGCCGGTCATAGTCTTGGTGAGTATTCGGCAAACGTGGCATCCGGTTCACTGTCGCTAGCCGACGCAGTTCGCACGGTCCGTCAAAGAGGGCGCTATATGCAAGAGGCGGTGCCCGTCGGAACCGGTGCAATGGCCGCTGTGCTTGGTGCTGAACTCAGCGAGATCGAGCGCGTCTGTGCAGAAGTTACCGAAGGTTTGGTGTGCTCGCCGGCAAACATTAACTCCGCGAATCAGATCGTGATCGCTGGAGACTCAGCTGCGATTGATCAGGCAACTGAAGCGCTCAAGGGTGTCGCGAAGAAAGTAGTCAGGTTGAATGTCAGCGCACCATTTCATTGCTCGCTCATGTTGCCGGCACAAGGCCGGTTGGCGCTCGATCTGAAAAAACTGACTTTTAAAGATCTGACCACGCCGGTGATCACGAACGTCGATGCTCAGGCAGTCACTTCAGGAGAGACTGCGCGCGACGCGCTCGTACGACAAGTATCTGCACCTGTCCGCTGGCTGCAATCGATGGAGTTCCTCAAGCAGGAATCGGTTAACGTCTTCGTGGAGATTGGCCCTGGAAAGGTCTTGTGCGGTTTAATGCGGCAGATAAGTCGCGAAGTGAAATGTCTAAACGTTGAGGACTCGGAGAGTTTAGGAATGACTCGCGCGAACCTCGTTGGAAATTGAGCAATTACTAATCACAGAGGAGCAAAACGAAATGCCCGATCAAGAGATCGAGAATAAAGTTAAGCAGATTATCGTTGACGAGCTGGGCGTTGACGAAAACGAAGTTACGCCAAACGCGCGATTCATCGACGACCTTGGTGCGGATTCACTGGATACCGTAGAACTGGTCATGCGTTTCGAAGAGGAGTTCGGGATCGAGATACCGGATGAAGATGCCGAGAAGATCCAGAGTGTTCGCGACGCGTACAACTACATCGATCAACACAAGAAGTAGCAAACCGGCGGCGGCGGGCGAGATTGGCAAGTCGCAGCCTTAATATTGTCCGTAGTCAGTTGTCCGTTGTCCGTTGCGTCCTGTCAGACAGCCACGGCGATCTACTGCGAATGCAACTGACTACGGACAACTGACTACGGACTTGAGTTTATTTTAAGGAGTTGAGATTTGACACGTCGGGTTGTGGTCACAGGCCTCGGCCTTGTAACGCCGGTTGGCAATACAGTTGAGGACACATGGGCAGCGCTGATGAAGGGCCGCAACGGCGTGGACTTCATCAAGAAGTTTGACACCGAGAAGTTTTCGGTCAAATTTGCTGCCGAAGTAAAAGACTTCGATCCTCTCAAATTCATTGCCAAGAAAGAGGCGCGCAAGATGGGCGCCTTTATTCATTACGCGATTGCCGCTTCGGTGGAAGCGATTGCAGACGCCGGCTTTCAACTCACCGAGAATGGAAAGTTTCCCGATGACGTGAGTGAAAATACGGGAACTTACATCAGCAGCGGCATTGGCGATTTCTGGGCAATTGAACGTGAGCATTCCAAACTGCTCGATGACGGTCCCGACCGCGTCTCTCCATTCTTTATCGTCTCCGCAATTGTGAATTTGGCAGCCGGGCAGGTCTCGATTCGCTTCGGCGCCAAGGGCCCGAACTCGGCAACCGCTACGGCGTGTGCCGCTGGGGCTCATGCGATCGGCGACAGCTTCAAGATAATTGAGCGCGGCGATGCCGACATCATGATCTGCGGCGGCGCTGAATCGGCGATTACTCCGATGAGTGTTGCGGGATTTGCGTCGATGCGAGCGCTATCAACGCGCAACGACGATCCGCAGCACGCCTCGCGACCTTTTGAACGAGACCGTGATGGATTTGTGATCGGTGAAGGCGCCGGGATCTTAATACTTGAAGAACTGGAAGCGGCAAAGCGACGCGGTGCGCGAATCTATGCGGAAATTGTGGGCTATGGCGCAACCGCGGACGCGTTCCACTTAACGATGCCAGACGAAACCGGTTCGGGCGCGATTCGGGTGATGCAGAAAACGTTGAAAGACGCGGGGGTGGTGCCGGAGCAAGTTGGCTACATCAACGCGCATGGGACGTCGACGCCCTACAACGATAAGTTTGAGACACTTGCCATCAAGAAGACTTTTGGCGAGCACGCCTACAAGTTGGCGGTAAGCTCGACGAAATCGATGACCGGTCACTTACTGGGAGCAGCAGGCGGAATTGAAGGGGTCTTCTCAGTGCTGGCCATTCACCGGAACACGCTGCCGCCCACGATTAATTATGTCAATCCTGATCCCGAATGTGATCTGGACTATGTGCCGAACGAGCCGCGTGAAGCAGTAGTCGATTACGCGCTCTCAAATAGTTTTGGATTCGGTGGCACAAACGCGGCGTTGTTGTTTAAGAGGTATGAGGAATAACAGAGGTCTTTGGTCTTTGTACTTTGGTCTTTGCTCTTCAGGCCGCAGTTGATTCAACTCAGGTAACGAGTCTAAGACCAAAGGCCAAAGACCAAAGTCCAAGAAGTTAAGAGACAACCAAACCGAAGTAGGCAAACAAACCGAAATGAAGATACTGGTAATGATGAAACAGGTCGCGAACAAAGACGCGATTCTTCGCATTAACAAAGAGAACACCTGGATTGAAGAAGGCGACCTCTCATTCGAAGTGAGCGAATCTGATGGTTACGCGCTCGAAGAGGCCCTGCGCGTCAGAGAAAAGCTCGGCGGCGAAGTCGTTGTCTGCTCAATGGGCCCGCAACGCGTTAAAAGCGTTATCAAGGACGCGCTGGCCCGCGGAGCGGATCGGGCAATTCATGTCGTGGGCGACAACCTCGCACACCTTTCACCTTACGCCGTTGCTACCGCGCTGGTCGATGCGATTAAGGATGAGCAGCCCGATCTGGTTTTCACCGGACTTCAGTCTGACGACTACGGCTATTCGCAAACCGGCGTCATCATGGCCGAGCTTCTCGGTTTGCCCCATGCCACAATCGTGATCGAGCTTGATGCTGCCGCTGACAAGCTGCGAGTCAAACGCGAGCTCGAGAGTGGTTGGTATCAGTGGTACACCATGCCGCTGCCTTCACTCCTGACCATCCAGTCAGGAATTAGCCAGATTCGTTATGCGACGTTGAAAGGAATCATGGCGGCGAAGAAGAAAGAGATTAAGGAAGTAACGCCTGCCGCCGACGTAGTGAATCGCCCTTCCCATCAGCGAATTCAGAAGATTTACTTTCCCCAGAAAACCAAGCAGACGCAGTTTCTCGGAAACGGCGATGCAAAAGCGGGCGCGGCCGAATTGGCCCAGAAGTTACATACCGAAGCTCGAGTGTTTTAGGTTTAGGCAAACTTTCAGAGGATTGAATGAGTAACGGAATCTTAGTTTTTATCGAGCATCGCGATGGTGTTTTAAACAAAACATCTCTCGAAGCAATAGCCGTGGCCCAGAGCCTCGGTAGTCAGCTGCAACAAACCGTCTGCGCGGTTGTGCTTGGCTTTGGTTTGCAGGACCTGGCCCAGGAAGTTGCTGCCTACGAACTCGAGAAGGTCGTCTATGCCAACAGCGACAAGCTCGCGTCTTACACGCCCGATGCGTACGCGGCTGCGATGGAACACGTGATTCGTGAGGTGGATCCGCAGCTCATCGTGATGTCGCATACATATCTAGTGCGCGACTACGCCCCGAAATTAGCGGCCCGTTTTCAGAAGTCGCTGATCAGCGATTGTGTGCGAGCGCAGGTAGCCGATGGTGCGATCACGTTTACGCGGCGAATCTTCCTGGGAAAGATCGACGCGGACGTTGTGTCAGATGGCGAATCCCCGATCTTCGCAACCTTCCAATCCGGTTCCTATCGACCGGATCAAGCAGCGAAGGGAAGCGGTGCGCCTGTTGAGTCGATGCAAGTTGAGGTCGGCGAAGTGCGCATGACGCCAGAGCCGCCATTTCAGGAAGTTAAGGCCGCAGTTGATCTTTCAAAGGCAGACGTGATTGTGGCGATCGGTCGCGGCATTAAGAGCAAGGAGAATATTGCGCTCGCAGAGAAATTGGCGGAGGTATTGGGTGGGGATATTGCGGCCTCACGCCCGATCTGTGACGCCGAATGGCTGCCAATCGATCGACAAATTGGATCATCCGGTCAGACGGTGGCGCCGAAGCTTTATGTGGCGTTGGGAATTTCGGGAGCCATCCAGCATCTGGTGGGAATGAAGAACTCGAGCACGATCGTCGCGATCAATAAGGATCCGGAAGCGCCAATCTTCGACATCGCCGACTACGGTATCGTCGGGGATCTATTCGAAGCCGTGCCGGTGTTGACGGAAGAGATCAAAAAAATCAAGGGAACTTAGTAACCCCAGCTTTGTCCGCTTTGTCAGCCTTCACGCCAAGCAGATAGCGCAACCTGCTCTACTGGGAGCGCGGGCGGCCTCGCCCGCATCAAGCAACGCCTCCCCGAAGGTTAAGCAAATCCTTCAACCCAACAAACTGTCATTCCACGTTCAGGGGGCGGGGCCGCCCGCGCTCCTAGAGAAGAGCGGTTCGCATCTCTAAGTATTCTCATGCTGACGAATGCGTGCCGAAGAATTTCTTCAACTCCTGCACGAGCTCATCCGGCTTCCAGCCGTTTCCTTCATAAACTTTCAGTAACACCCCGTCTGGTTGAATAATTACGGTTCGCAAACCGTGCACAATCTGCTGGCTCTCCTCGAAGTAACGAAGTCCGAAATACTGCGTAAGGTTCTTCACCTCGTCCTTTGTGCCGCCCGCGAATTCCCAGGTGGCAAACTTCTCAT